>JANOLL010000030.1:0-3383 GCA_031419775.1 Polaromonas sp.
GGCGTCCTGCGCCAACCTGGGCGCCGACGTCAAGCCCGACCCGATTGTGGCGGAGACCATGCGCAACCTCTACGACGGGGTGCCAATCGACGAGGTTTACAAGGCGTCCATTCTGGCGGCCCGAACCCTGATTGAAAAAGATCCTGACTACACCTACGCCACAGCACGTTTGCTGATGCACACCATTCGCCGCGAAGTGCTCGGTGAAGAGGTCGCCCAGGAAGAGATGGTGACGCGCTATGCCGAGTACTTTCCGCAATTCATCGCCAAGGGCGTACAAAACGAATTGCTCGACGAAAAACTCCAGCAGTTTGATCTGGCCCGACTAGGCGCTGCACTCAAGCCCGAGCGCGATCTGAAGTTTGACTATCTCGGCTTGCAGACGCTGTTTGACCGCTACTTTTTGCATGTCCGTAAACAGCGCATCGAGTTGCCACAGGCTTTCTTCATGCGCGTCGCCATGGGTCTGTCGCTCAACGAGATTGACCGCGAGGCCCGCGCGATCGAGTTTTACGAGATCTTGTCGTCGTTCGACTTCATGTCCAGCACGCCCACGTTGTTCAACGCTGGCACGCTGCGTTCGCAGTTGTCATCTTGCTACCTCACCACGGTAGCCGATGACCTGGGCGGTATTTACGACGCCATCAAAGAGAACGCGCTGCTGTCCAAATTTGCCGGTGGCCTCGGCAATGACTGGACCCCGGTACGGGCTCTGGGTGCGCACATCAAGGGTACCAACGGCGAATCGCAAGGCGTCGTGCCTTTCCTGAAGGTGGTCAACGACACGGCGGTAGCCGTCAACCAGGGCGGCAAGCGCAAGGGGGCGGTTTGCGCCTACCTGGAAACCTGGCACCTGGACATTGAAGAGTTTCTGGAATTGCGCAAGAACACCGGCGATGACCGGCGCCGGACGCACGACATGAACACCTCCAATTGGATTCCTGACCTGTTCATGCGGCGTGTCATGGAAAAAGGCAGCTGGACCTTGTTTTCGCCTTCTGACACGCCCGATTTGCACGACAAGTTTGGCAAGGATTTTGAGAAGATCTACACCGCTTACGAAGCCAAAGCCGAGCGAGGCGAGATCAAGCCCGCCCGCAAGCTGCAGGCAACCGACATGTGGCGCAAGATGCTTTCGATGTTGTTCGAGACCGGCCACCCTTGGATCACCTTCAAGGACGTCTGCAATATTCGCTCACCGCAGCAGCACGTGGGTGTCGTGCATTCGTCCAACCTGTGCACGGAAATTACCCTCAATACCAGCGACACCGAGACGGCAGTTTGCAATCTGGGTTCAGTCAACCTGGTGCAGCATCTGAAGGATGGCGCCGACGGCACCAAGATACTTGACCACGATAAACTGCAAAAGACCATCACCACGGCCATGCGCATGCTGGACAACGTGATCGACATCAATTACTACGCCGTCAAGAAAGCACGCGATTCCAACATGCGCCATCGCCCGGTGGGCCTCGGCATCATGGGTTTTCAGGACTGTCTGTACGAATTGCGGGTGCCTTACGCCTCGCAGGCGGCGGTTGAATTTGCAGACACCTCCATGGAGGCCGTCTGCTACCACGCCTATTGGGCCTCCACCGAACTGGCCCGGGAGCGCGGTAAATACGCCAGCTACAAGGGCTCACTCTGGGACAAAGGCATCTTGCCGCTGGATACGCTGGACATGTTGCTCGAAGAGCGCGGCGGCTATGTGGAAATCGATCGGTCCGCCACCCTGGACTGGAACGCCCTGCGCGAGAAAATTGCCCGCGACGGCATGCGCAACTCCAACTGCGTCGCGATCGCACCGACGGCGACCATTTCCAACATCATTGGCGTCGACGCTTGCATTGAGCCCTGTTTTGGCAACCTGTCCGTCAAGTCCAACCTGTCTGGCGAGTTCACGGTCATCAACCACTATCTCGTCAGCGACTTGAAGCGTCTGGGTCTTTGGGACGATGTGATGGTGGTCGATCTCAAACACTTTGATGGTTCATTGCGCCCGATTGATCGCGTGCCGCAGGACATCAAGGCGCTCTACGCCACAGCCTTTGAAGTGGAGACGTCCTGGATTGTCGAAGCGGCGGCGCGTCGTCAAAAATGGATTGACCAGGCTCAGTCGCTCAACATTTACATGGCGGGCGCTTCGGGTAAAAAACTCGATGAAACCTACAAGCTGGCCTGGCTGCGCGGATTGAAAACCACCTACTACCTGCGCACACAGAGCGCCACGCACGCTGAAAAATCCACCGTGACGGCAGGCAAACTGAATTCGGTGGCTTCCAGTACAGCGACGGCAAGTAGCAGAATCAGCACACTCGAAATGGCTGCAGCAGCCGCTCAAACGCAACTGATGGCAACACCGGCAACCGACATTAAGTTTTGTGCAATCGATGATCCAGGTTGTGAGGCCTGCCAATAAAAATTTCTGCATGGCTCACTCGAAAACTGTGCACGATTCACGTTGATGAGTCGATGCAATTGAGCAACACTAATTTGACGCGATGTGAATGAGCACTTTTCATTTTTCATCGCTGCTTTCATAATCTGAAGTACTGGAAATCTTTATGCTGACCTGGGACGAGGAAGTCAAACCATCACTGCAAAAATCTCTTGCCAGCGGCGCTCACGACAGCCGCTCGATGGAACTTCCGCCTCTTTCTCCTTTCACTTCGCCGGTGCTTGCTCAAGCTCCGGTGCGCATGTTGAACGACGGCGCCTTCACACCGCCTACCCCCGCATCGGCAGTCGCACCAGTGGCGGCGCCAGCAGTTGCCATGCCCGCAGTGATGAAGCGCGTCAGGGCATCCGACAAGCGCATCATCAATGGTCAGACCGATGTCAACCAGCTGGTGCCTTTCAAATACAAATGGGCCTGGGAAAAATACCTGGCCACCTGCGCCAACCACTGGATGCCGCAGGAAGTCAACATGACGCGCGATATTGCCTTGTGGAAAGACCCGAACGGATTGACCGAAGACGAGCGTCGCCTGGTCAAGCGCAACCTCGGGTTTTTTGTCACGGCTGACTCTCTCGCTGCCAACAACATCGTGTTGGGCACCTACCGCCACATCACGGCCCCCGAGTGCCGCCAGTTTCTGTTGCGCCAGGCTTTTGAAGAAGCCATTCATACGCATGCCTACCAGTACATCACCGAGTCACTGGGTCTGGATGAAGCCGAAATTTTCAATGCCTACAACGAGGTGCAGTCCATCAAGGACAAAGACCAGTTCCTGATTCCGTTCATTGAAGTCATCTCTGATCCGCATTTCAAAACTGGTACGCCTGAAGCGGACCAAACCCTGCTCAAGTCGCTGATTGTTTTTGCCTGCCTGATGGAGGGCCTGTTTTTCTATGTGGGGTTCACGCAGATTCTTGCACTGGGT
>JANOLL010000031.1:0-9055 GCA_031419775.1 Polaromonas sp.
TTCAGGACTGGGCCCGCTCTGGCCGCAAACTAACCATGCTCGCCAGACGGTACGATGAAGTGGTCAGGCGCCATGCCCGATTTGTAACGTGGCGGCGTACCTGGGCACACATTGTGGAGTGCCGCGGAATCAACTCAGTGGTTGGAGATGACCTGCCCAGTGCACTGTGGAGCCCGTCCTGGGGCTTTCATCGTCTTGATGCTATTCACTGTACAGGCGTGGCTGGCGGCGAGCCGGCCAGGCGTGTCGCACTCAAAGAACGACTTGATGAGTGCCTGCGAAGAAGTTCTCCTGCGTTTCCTGCCACCACTATAGGGATTTAGCGGTCAAGCCTATCCCCAGCTTCAGCGCGACGCCAGCAAATGTCTTTTTTTGGTCAATGCGGGTTTTTTCGCTGGTCAAACCCCTTTTTTAAGCGATGTAAACCGAGCTATAATTTGAGGCTAGGCAGAAGAGCTCGAGTCCTTCTTCCTGGTCAAGAGACTGCCGGTATTCGGCTTGAATTTTGACAATTTCCGGAAATTGTTTTCTTTAATCATCAAGGATAGTAAAAATGAATAAATCTCTCGTTTTGGCAGCTTTGGTTGCTTCAGTTGCCCTAGCCGCTTGCGGTAAAAAAGAGGCTGCTGCACCTGCTGCGCCAGCGCCTGTCGCTGCACCGGCTCCTGCTCCAGCCCCAGCACCCGGTGCTGCCGCTGATGCTGCCGCTGGTGCCGCCTCTGCTGCTGCTGGCGCCGCGATGCAAGCTACGTCCGCTGCCACCGGCGCTGTTGACGCTGCCAAGGACGCTGCAAGCGCTGCTGGCGCCGCTGCTGGTGCTGCCAAAGACGCCGCTGGTGCTGCTGGCGACGCTGCCAAGAAGGCTGCCGATGCCGCCAAAGACGCGACGAAGAAGTAATTTATTCTGCGTTCTTGAAAGGCCGCCGCGAGGCGGCTTTTTTGTGCCTGTTCCGGCTTGGCGGGTAGTGCTTTACAGCGTCATCCAACTACAGCCGTGATCAGGATTGGCCACCACAATATCGTCCGCACCACAATACAAGGCTTCGGCCAGACTGCATTGTGCCAACGCCGGAAGATTGTTGTGTGCACTCAGATGTGCCGCCACCACATGCTTAAGGCCCGGATGCCGTATGGCGCGGGCAATGGCGGCTGCCGCCGTGTTGGACAGGTGGCCGTAATCGCCGCCAATGCGCTGCTTTAAAAACGCCGGATAGGGGGAAGCTTGCAGCATGTCGGCATCGTGGTTGCACTCCAGAACCAAGGCATCGCAGCCTTTCAGGTTCTCCAGTACGTGGCTGGTTGCATGGCCAATATCGGTCAGCACCCCGAGCTTGGATACGCCATCGGTACAGCAGATCTGCAACGGCTCACGAGCATCGTGCGGAACCGTGAAAGGCGTGAGTTGCAGCCCACCCAAATCTATGGACTGACTGTCCCGGGCGATGCCAAGCAGACCAGAAAAATCTGGCGATCCGATGGCGGCATAGGTGCCGCTGCTCATCCAGATTGGAATGCTGAAGCGTTGCGACAAGGCGAGGGCGCAGCCAATATGGTCGCCATGTTCATGGGTGATAAAGATGGCATCCAGACCCTCAGGAAGACATCCTGCTTCGGTAAGACGGTTAGCGAGCTGCTTGATACCTAAACCGCAATCGACAAGTAATCTTGTGGGCATTGAGCCACCTGACTCAATGATCAGCGCGTTGCCCGAACTGCCACTGCCCAGACTTTTGAATCTCACGCTCGGTACCCTGGCTCAGATCTGCCGGCCGTAGCAGCGACGCATGCCGACTTATTTGATGTCGTCAGCGATCACCTGAACGATCCGCTGTGCATTGGCTGATGACTCAGCCCCTCCCTGCGCGTTGAGAACGGAGACCGTGGTGCTGTCACCCTGACTTTTCACACTGATGCGGTATTTGAGCGGAGGCTTGGATGCGCTTGAACCGCTGAAGAGCTTGCTCAGAAAGCCGGGTTCCTTGGTATCGGTGGACGGATCGACATAGCGGACAAAGTAAGTGCCTTGTGCTCGGTCACGGTCTTCGACGGTGAAGCCGGTGCGGTCCAGCGCTAGGCCGACCCGCCGCCAGGCCCGGTCAAAATTTTCCTCGATCTGTACTGCCGGTGAGCCGTTGACGCTGGCAACCCGTGCAGTGGGCTTGGATGGGCTGGAGGCAATCAATGCGCGGGATTGTTCCTGGGTGACGCCAAGTTTGACCATCAAGCGCCGCAGAAATTCGGCTTCGAGCTCTGGGTCAGCAGGCCTGGGTTGCCAAACAGTGTCACCACCGGAAGACGGCGCAGTACCACTACGCGAATTCACCGTTTCAACCATGCCGCGGTGGCTGATAAATATTTCTGTTCCGCCCGCTGCATTGCGTTCCAGACGGGTGCGAAACTTGTCACGTTCGCCTGTGGAATACAGGCCATCAAACAGCTTTCCTATAGTGTTCCGAATAAAGTCCTGCGGGAGCTTGGCACGGTTTTCAGCAAAATCCGTCTCCATGATGCCCAGGTTCTCTTGATCGAGCGCCAGTAAAAATCCGCTTTCCAGCCAGAAGTCGCGCACTGGACTCCAGAGCTTGTCGGCTGGTCGACTAACGACCAGCCAGCGCTGGTTACCGGCTCGCTCAACCCGCACATCGCCAACCGTTGCAGCAGCGACCGGCACCGTCTGGGAGACTTGCCCGGCCTGGTAAGCGCTGGCGCTGACCGTGGTTCCCGGCACCACATAACGGGTTTCCCTGGACAACTGCGTCAGGTCAGGTGGTACTTCCAGCCCGGGACCTGCCTTACCGCTGGATTTGTAATCGATTTTGTCGCCCTGAAGCAGATCACTCACGCTGGAGCAGCCTGCTAGAACCATTGCAGTCACCAGCACCGAGACAGTGGCAGCATTATTGGTGGTCCATGGGTAAGTGCGTTTTTGCAAGATCTTCACGAGATGTTCCTTAATAAGTCAGATCAGCTGGCATTGACGCAACACGTCTTCCACCACCGCTTCGTTGGATGTTTCAAGCGACGTCATGGGCAGCCGCAAGGTGGGGCCGCATAAACCCATGCGCGCCATGGCCCATTTCACAGGAATAGGGTTGGCTTCGATAAACAGGTTTTTATGCAATGGCAAGAGCTTCATTTGCAAGGCCATCGCCTGCTTCACATCGCCCGACAGTGCGGCAACACACAGCTCATGCATCCAGCGCGGTGCAATATTGGCGGTGACACTGATATTGCCCTGTCCACCACACAACATCAAGGCTACAGCCGTTGGATCATCGCCGGAGTAGACCGCAAACCCTTTCGGAAGGTCTTTGATGAGCCATTGTGCGCGCTCAATATCGCCAGTGGCTTCCTTGATGCCGACGATGCCGGGGACTTGAGCCAAGCGCAGAACCGTGGCATGCGCCATGTCTGCCACGCTCCGGCCGGGCACGTTGTACAGCACGGTTGGCAAATCGCCGACGGCCTCCGCAATCGCCTTGAAATGCAAATACTGGCCTTGCTGGGTCGGCTTGTTGTAGTAGGGCACAACCTGCAACTGGCAGTCGGCGCCCACCTGTCTGGCGAATTTGGCCAGTTCTATTGCTTCGGCGGTCGAGTTTGCGCCGCAACCGGCCATGATCGGGACCCGCTTGGCGGCCTGTTCCACTGACACCCGAATGATTTCACAATGTTCTTCAACATTGACGGTCGGTGATTCGCCCGTTGTGCCCACTACGCCAATGCAATCGGTGCCCTCGGAGATATGCCAATCGACCAGCTTTCGCAGGGTCGGGTAATCGACTTTTCCGTCCTCATGCATGGGCGTGGCCAAGGCGACGATGCTACCGGTGATCATGTTCATCTTTTGCGTAAAGGGTGGCGTGGCTGCGAGGCTGGTGAGTTTGGACATACCGGGTTATTCACCCCAGTCCTAGCCGCAAGGCCTATTCTACCCAGAGCCTACTGTTGGCCCCCAGCGAGCAGATAGCGCGTCACCGCCATGCTGCTGACCTGGAGAGGCGACCGAATGGCCACAATTCGCTGCACAAAGCGCTGGGGCTGCACGGGTGTTTCCGCAAGGTAGCCATCCTCGTAGGCAACGACCCGCAAATGCTGGCACACGGTCAGCAACTCTCCGGAACGCAGCAGAAAGTCAGGACGTGAAGGCTTGCCAACGGTCTCGTTGCCCTCGGTAAACGTTTCGTAAATCAACACCCCCTCTGGTCCCAGGCTGTCGAGCAAGGTTGGCATCAACGGCCGCCACAGGTAATTGGTGACCACCACCGCATCAAACTGCCGTCCCGCAAAAGGCCAGGGCCCCGCCTCAATATCAGCCACGACAGCTTCGCATGCCGATGCCGGAATAGCTATAGATTCAATAGCATCGAGTGACCTGTCTACCGCGACTACCTTGTGATTACGCTCAAAAAACCAGCGAGTGTGTCGACCATGACCGCAGGCCACGTCCAGCACCACGCCTTCTGGCTTGATCAGGTGCGACCAGCGTTGCACCCAGTGCGAAGCGGCTTCCATGCCATGCAACGTGCTTTCATTCATGGGCGATGGGTGAAGGCGCTATAAAAATAGAAGCAGTTCAGCAAGTCATTCTGCCGGCTAGAGGCTAAAATCACCCTTGAAATTCATCGCGGGGACGGTTGATGCAGCGCTGCTGCTAAAAACAGGCCCAGACCTGGTTGGCCAGAGTCACCATAAAGTCCGGCTGGGTATACAGGGTGAACACGGCTATCAAGGCAAGCGTCACGCCTGCCCAGCTTGCGGTCTTCAATGCCAATTGACGCGACACGTCAAACTCCCACGGCTTTTTGAGACGGAGTCATCCGCACAATCGGGGCTTCTTTGACTGGCATATTGATCAAGCCGGCAAAAATGCCGAGGGCAATCGTGATGTACCAGACGATGTCATAGCTGCCGCTGCGGTCATACAGGTATCCCCCCAGCCAGACCCCCATGAATGACCCGACCTGATGGCTGAAAAATATGAATCCACCCAGCATGGACAAATGCTGGATACCGAATATTTGAGCCACCACCGCATTGGTGGCGGGCACGGTAGACAGCCAGAGCAGTCCCATCACGCTGGAAAAAACGTACACGCTGATGGGGCTGAGCGGCACCATCAAGAAAATAGCAATGACCACGGCACGGGAGAAATAGATCGTGGAAAGAATATTTTTCTTCGCCATTTTCTGGCCCAGCGCTCCGGCAGCGTAGGTGCCAAATACATTGAACAGCCCGATCAAGGCCAGTGCGTAACTGGCCACTTGCGGTGACATGCCCTTGTCTTTCAAGTAGCTCGGCATGTGCACGCCGATAAAAACGACCTGAAAGCCACAAACAAAGTAACCTGCCATCAGCAACTGAAAGCTGGGGTATTTGAACGCTTCACGGAGCGCCTGGGCAATGGTTTGCTCGCGCTTGGGCGCTTGCCCGCTTGCAAAGCCCTGCTCGCGCAAGCCGAGCGCCAGCGGCATGATCAGCAAAACCGCAGCGCCCAAAACTAGCAGTGCATCTTTCCAGCCCAGGCTGCTGATCAAAAAGCCCTCAATTGGCACCATCAAAAACTGGCCAAAAGACCCAGCCGCTGCCGCGACACCCATAGCCCAGGAACGCCGGTCCGCCGAGATGTTGCGCCCGATCACGCCGTAAATCACGGCGTAAGTGGTCCCGGCCTGCGCCGCACCAATCAGGATGCCGGCCGTCAGGGTGAACAGAAAACCGGTGGGTGACAAGGCCATGCCGACCAGCCCAAGCGCATACAGGACGCTGCCAGCCATGATGACCCGAAAAGCCCCAAACCGGTCCGCCACCATCCCGGCAAAAATCCCCAAAATTCCCCACGAAAGGTTTTGAATGGCGATGGCAAAGGCAAAGGTTTCGCGGGTCCAGCCCTGCGCTTGCGTCATCGGTTGGAGCCACAGCCCGAAGCCGTGGCGAACGCCCATCGAGAGTGTCACAATGGCCGCGCCGCAGATGAGCACCTGTCGCATGGACAGGGTGGGGACGGATAGTGGTTCGTTGGAGGCCATCCCCCACTTTAAACAAAAATCAGTCGCCCGGGGAAAGTTGGTGCCCAGAGTAACTGTGAATGCATCCAGTTGCTCGGCGGTCCGCGTCTACAATCGCGCCAAAATCTTGATCCCATGGCTGCCCAACTTTCTTCATCTGTCCCCGAGTATTCCGAAAATTCGATCCGCGTTCTCAAAGGATTGGAGCCGGTCAAGCAACGGCCGGGCATGTACACCCGTACCGACAATCCCCTGCACATCATTCAGGAGGTGCTGGACAATTCGGCTGATGAAGCGCTGGCAGGCTACGGCAAAAAGCTCAAGGTGACGCTGCACACTGATGGCTCGGTCAGCGTGGACGATGACGGCCGGGGCATCCCGTTCGGGCTGCATCCCGAAGAAAAAGCGCCGGTGGTGGAGCTGGTTTTCACCCGCCTGCATGCAGGTGGCAAGTTCGACAAGGGCAAAGGCGGCGCTTACAGTTTTTCGGGCGGCCTGCATGGCGTTGGAGTGAGCGTGACCAATGCCCTGTCCAAACGCCTGGAAGTCACCTCCTACCGAGAGGGCAAGGTGGCCCGACTGGTGTTTTCAGGCGGCGACGTGATCGAAAAGCTCGCGGTGCGACCGGCTGGCGAGGGCGACCGAAAGTCGGGAACAACAGTCCGGACGTGGCCAGACGCCAAGTATTTTGAATCCAGCGTCTTGCCCCTGCCCGAGTTGTTGCACCTGCTGCGCAGCAAGGCGGTGCTGATGCCTGGTGTCTCAGTTGCGCTCACCAACGAGAAAACCAAAGACACCCAGAGCTGGTTGTACAAGGGCGGCCTGCGCGACTATCTCCTGCAGGCGCTGACGGCTGACCCGGTTATTCCTATCTTTGAGGGTGACGGTTTTGCCGACGCCTCGCACGACAATTTAGCCGAGGGCGAAGGCGCCAGCTGGTGTGTGGCTTTTACCGAAGACGGTCAACCGCTGCGCGAGAGCTACGTCAATCTGATTCCCACCAGCGCCCGCGGTACCCACGAAAGTGGCTTGCGCGACGGCCTGTTTCAGGCCGTTAAAAGCTTCATCGACCTGCATTCGCTGTTGCCCAAGGGCGTCAAATTGCTGCCGGAAGATGTTTTCGCCCGAGCCAATTATGTGTTGTCGACCAAGGTGCTGGACCCGCAATTTCAGGGCCAAATCAAGGAGCGCCTGAATTCCCGCGACGCGGTTCGTCTGGTCTCAAGCTATGTGCGACCGGCCCTCGAGTTGTGGCTCAATCAGCATGTCGATTACGGCAAAAGGCTCGCCGAACTGGCTATCCGGGCGGCGCAAAGCCGTCAGAAGGCCGGCCAAAAAGTGGAGAAACGCAAGGGCTCCGGCGTGGCCGTTCTGCCTGGAAAGTTAACTGACTGCGAAAGCCGGGACCTGGCGCACAACGAGGTCTTTCTGGTCGAGGGCGATTCGGCCGGCGGAAGCGCCAAAATGGGTCGGGACAAGGAGAGTCAGGCGATCCTGCCCCTGCGCGGCAAAGTGCTCAACACCTGGGAGGTCGAGCGTGACCGGCTATTTGCCAATACCGAGATTCACGATATTGCCGTCGCGATCGGTGTGGACCCACACGGCCCGGATGATTCGCCGGACCTGACCGGCCTGCGCTACGGCAAGGTGTGTATATTGAGTGACGCTGACGTGGACGGCTCGCATATCCAGGTCTTGCTTCTCACGCTGTTTTTCCGGCATTTCCCCAAGCTGATTGAGGCCGGTCATGTTTATGTCGCCAGGCCGCCGCTTTTCAGGGTTGACGCGCCGGCTCGCGGTAAAAAGCCCGCTTCGAAAGCGTATGCACTCGATGAGGGTGAACTGACCGCCATCCTCGACAAACTGCGTAAAGAAGGGGTCAAAGAGGGATCGTGGGGAATCAGCCGGTTCAAGGGTCTGGGCGAGATGAATGCGGAACAATTGTGGGAAACCACACTCAATCCTGACACGCGCCGACTTTTGCCGGTACAACTGGGGAATCAAAGCTTCATGCAAACCGAGAGCCTGATCACCAAACTAATGGGCAAGGGCGAGGCCGCAGCGCGCCGTGAATTGATGGAATTGCACGGCGACGCTGTGGAGATCGATATTTGATGCCCGGTCTGACGGTATCTTTATCTGCATCTCCCAGTTCGACCTGGCGTTTTGTGCTGGCCGGTGTAGCGGTGGCCGTCGGTCTGCTGGGCAGTCCAGCCAGGGCAGATGTCTGGGGTTATGTGGATTCCCGCGGCGTGGCGCACTTTTCAGCCGACCGGCTGGACGAGCGGTATGAGCTGTTCTTCCGCGGGAAAGAGAGTTACTCCACCGAACAATCGGGCAGCATCGCATCGGCACTTGGCCGGAGCGCTGCCACCGCGCCACCCAAATTGCTGGCCTACTTTGACATTTCGCCTAATTACAAGGCCGTCAAGCATTTGCTGCGCGACGCCGCAGCCACCCACGGGATTGACTTTGAATTGCTTCAGGCGCTGATTGCTACCGAATCCGGCTTCAATACTCACGCGGTGTCGCCTAAAGGTGCGGTGGGGTTGATGCAGCTGATACCGCCGACAGCTGAACGCTATGGCGTCAGGGCAGGAAAAGGTTTAACGGTTTCCACCCAACTCACCGATCCCAAAACCAATATCGGAGCCGGGTCTCGCTATCTCAGGGATTTGATCAAACTTTTCCCTGGTCAACTGGAGCTGGCACTCGCGGCGTACAACGCGGGGGAAGGAGCCGTTCAGCGCGCCGGCAACAAGATTCCGAACTATCCCGAAACCCGGAACTATGTCAAAACCGTGATGCAGCTTTACCGCCATCTCAAGCCTCCTGCCATGCTCGCTCAAGCCCGACAAAGCCCCGGTCGCATTCGCATGGAAATGATGGGTGGTAGCCAGGGGCGCAGCAACATGGTGCCTTCTGGCCCGGTGGCTTCGCCGACCCAATCGGTTGACTCGCGCCTGGCTGCGGGACTGACCTCCGAATAGCCTTGATCGGCTCTCCCAACCCAACCGCTTTATAACTAGCGCACAGCAGATTTCGCA
>JANOLL010000032.1:0-2328 GCA_031419775.1 Polaromonas sp.
TGGACTGGTCAACTTCGAGACGCAACACTTTGACGGACTCATTCCAGTTGTCATTAACACCACGGGTATTAGGGCTTGCGCGCATGACGACCTTGACCTCGTCAGCTCGCTGGCGAAGCACCAGAGGGTCGGTCCCCACCAGACGAAACTGCACCGGATAAGGAACCGGCGGACCGTTCGGCAGTAACTTGATGCGGGCGCGGACCTCCGGGAACTCCTGCGCCATCAAAGTGGGCAAGCGACCGCGAAGCGACTCCCGCACTTTCAGCTCCTGTGGCAACACAATTAATTGGCACACATTGGTTTGCGGAAAGACCTGGTCCAGCGGTAGGTAAAAACGCAGCATGCCGGATCCAACCCAGGGACTCACTATTTCACGCAGCCGTTAACGGCCTTGCGAAATGCGTTGTAGAACGCCGACTCTTACAGGCCCTGCTGATCGTGCTGTTCGTACTCGTCTGCCCCTGGCTTTCGTTCCCGTACATGGTCCGGCGTTCTGAGCAAGCGCGTTCCCAGGTAGGGCATGAAATACACCAAAATCCACCAGCTGAGCACCAGCGCGATCACCGTGACCGCGAAGATCGGAAAGGTGTACTCGCCGGTAACGGACTTAGCCAGACCAATGGGTAGAAAACCAGCGGCGGTGATCAAAGTGCCCGTCAGCATAGGCATGGCGGTGACTTCATCGGCAAAGGTGGCTGCCCACACCCTGTCGTAGCCCTCTTCCATTTTGCGCACCATCATCTCTACGGCAATGATGGCGTCGTCCACCAGCAGCCCGAGCGCGATGATCAGCGACCCGAGCGAAATCTTGTGCAGGCCGATTCCAAAATAAAGCATCGCCAGAAACGTGACGCCCAGCACCAGGGGAATTGTGATTTCCTCCAACAGACCTGGCCAAATATCGATGTAGTAGAGCCGCCACCAGGGCAAAGGGGTTGCGCCGGAATGGTGGCGCGGGTGAAAGCGCAGACTGATGAAGTTAACCGCCAGCACAATCACCACGGCCTCAATCACCACCATGGCGCGAAAGGTAAATGGCGGGTCCTCGTCCTGTGCGAGCTGGAAATACGACGCAAACCCCAACATCAGCAGCACGACCATCAAATATCTCGTCAGCGCCGGGTGGTCCAGTGCCCATCTGGACAGGTTAAAACCGGCAAGATTCGAAATCTCCGGCATGAGGCCCTATCTTGCGGCGGCAGCCGATGCGGCAAGCCGGACCTAAGCGGCGTTGCCTGCTACTTAATCAATAGCAGTTGGTGCAGCATTAATGCTGGCTGGGCTTGCTTTTTACTGATAAGTGGTGACTTTTTGCCCAGGCGACAGGACATGTACGCCAACGCTCACCACCAGCATGCCCGGTTGCAGTCCAGCCGCGACGACCGCCTCGTTGCCGTCTGCAGTGGCATCAAGGGAAATCTGTTAATAACTGATCGGTGGGGATTTAGGGTAAACCTTAAGCTTTGTCAAGCGACAATCGCCCGCATGAATCAAGCCAGCGGTGGCGCTACGCATGGGGTGGGTCACTATGAAAACTTTCCGGTAGCCTCCCTCCTTTGCCCAGCACGCCTGCGGCCTGCCATTGCTGCGATTTATTGGTTCGCACGCACGGCCGATGACTTGGCCGATGAAGGTGACGCGTCCCAAGCAGCCCGGCTCGAGGCGCTGACGGCCTATCGCGCCGATTTGACGGCCTGCGCCAACGGCTGGCCCACTTCCGGGCGCTGGCCAGCGGTATTTGACACCTTGCGCCCCATCATGACCCAGTTTGCGCTGCCCCATGCCTTGTTGGCTGATTTACTCAGCGCGTTTGAACAGGACGTCGTCAAAACACGTTATGTCAGTCAGGACGAGCTGATGGCTTACTGTGCTCGCTCGGCCAATCCCGTCGGACGCCTGCTACTGCATTTGTACGGCATTCAGGACCCGGTCTCGCTGCAACAAAGCGACTGTGTTTGCAGCGCCTTGCAGCTGATCAATTTTTGGCAAGATCTGAGCGTAGACGTTCCACGCGGACGCATTTACTTGCCCGCCGACTCGTTCCTCGCCCATGGCGTTGACGAGGCGCAACTGCTTGCTCTGCGCGTCAACCCGGCTACGTCTTCACTGGTAGCCACCAATCTCGCTTGGGCCCAGACCTTGATGGCGAGCGGTGCACCGCTCGCCAAAACAATTCCCGGACGGGCGGGCTGGGAGCTTAGATTGGTGGTTCAAGGGGGCCTGCGCATCGCTGAAAAAATTGAAAGGCTGAACTTTGCAACCCTACGCGAGCGACCCAAGCTAGGTTTTTGGGATGGCTTGGTGATGACCTGGCGCGCACTCAGG
>JANOLL010000033.1:0-4413 GCA_031419775.1 Polaromonas sp.
CCACGGGTTGCTGCTCGGTCACCCACTGGCTGGTGCACTCGTTGCGCGGCACGGAGATGTTCTCGTACCGCGGTTCGACATTGCGCACGCGGGCAGTGTCGTTGAATGTCTGGGCCTGGACGCCCGCTGCCAGCAGTGTGGTCAGGTAAAGAATGGAAGTACGTTTCATGGAAAGCTCCTTGGTTGATATGAGACAGAGCTTACGAAGAAGTGGGTGAACCGAAGCTGAACGAAATTGATAAATGTTTCCTCACGACCCAGAGGTGTGTGGGGCGTTGGTCGCCGCATCCGCAGCGCGACTTTGAGATGCGACAGAACCTACTGACGCAGCAGTACACGACTTGTTGGGAAGACCTATCCGTGGCAAAGGTGTGAGGCTACAGAGGCACCCGGCGTCAGCCTCGTAGTTTTCAGATAGTGCAGTACGCTGCCTCAGCTGCTAGCCGAGCTTTGCCAGATTAAAAGGTACGTGAAGTCCGATACCGCCGCTGGGCTTTTGCACCAGACTCACCGCACGCTGACTTCGGGTGAAAACTTGTCTGAGTTGCTCCTGGTTCAATCCTCTCAGGGATTTGAGCTTCCTCAAAATCCGGGGCGATTCACCACCGGACTTTGATGTCGATCAGCGTGTCAGTTGGTGACCAGACAAAGCGTCGATCCTGACTCGCTGCGGGCATGGCTGCGTGCGCGGCAGACCGAACATCGTCTGGCGAGCAAGAGTACAGCCAATGATGTGGTTCGGTGCCTCAAACTCCAGGCTGCGGGCGGTGTTTAGGTGTGCCCAACCCATGCAATAATTTGTTGCGTGCGGTAAATTTTCCTTATCCGCATAAAAAAGGAGACAGCAGGTGATCAAGCCAACTATTTTCAAACGGCTGGTGGCAGCTGCATTCCTTGGAGCGCTAACCCTTACCGCGCATGCGCAGGATGCATCCTCAAAAAAACCCATCAGAATGATTGTTCCGTATTCGGCGGGCGCAGTAACGGACATGCTCGGTCGCCTGGTGGCAAAGAACCTCAGTGAAAGCCTGGGCGTGTCGGTAATAGTCGACAACCGGACCGGCGCTGGTGGCACGATTGGTACTGACCATGTCGCAAAGTCGGCCCCGGATGGCCTCACCCTGCTGCTTGGCGCGACCGGTCCCGTGTCAGTGGGCAAGGCGCTTTATCCGAAGCTGACCTATGACCCGGCAAAGGACTTGACGCCGATTGCGCTGATCAGCCGCGTTCCCTTCGTGGTCGTGGCGCATCCTGATCAGCCTTTCAAAAACATCGCGGAAATCGTGGCAGCCGCAAAAGCAAAACCCAATTCGATCACCTACGGATCTGCCGGTAACGGAACTCCGCAGCACATCATTGGTGAAATGTTCAAGCAGGCTACCAATACAGAACTCACGCATGTTCCTTACCGGGGATCGGCGCCTGCCACCATCGACCTGCTGGGAAACCAGGTCGCGATCATGTTCGACAACCCGGGGCCGCTGGTGCAGCACATCAAAACTGGCCGCCTCAAGGCACTCGCGCAAACCGGCCCGACCCGCAGTGCAGCGTTTCCAGATGTGCCAACGATGAGCGAAGCCGGATTGAAGGGCTTTGTCGCTACGCCGTGGTACGGGATCATGGGGCCGGCCAACATGCCGCCCGCCATTGCCGAGAAATTGAACAAGGAAATAAATGCTTTGCTGGGCAAGCCTGATGTACTTGCAACGCTGGCAGAAGCAGGGCTCACCACTTCACTAATGTCGTTGAAAGAGATGAAAACTTTCCTTGACGGTGAGTCGATCAAGTGGGGCGACGCGGCACGCCGTTCCAACGCATCGGTTGATTGAGACCATGCCGCACATTACCGTAGAAGTGCCGGGGGCCCTGTCGAGCCGAATCGACTGGCAAAAATGTTTTTCGGATCTCCACGCATCGCTGGCGGCCCAGGGATTTGCCCGGTTAGAGGATTTTAAAAGCCGCGTTATTGTGCTCGA
The DNA here is from genome assembly GCA_031419775.1 of Polaromonas sp. Taxonomy (GTDB): domain Bacteria; phylum Pseudomonadota; class Gammaproteobacteria; order Burkholderiales; family Burkholderiaceae_C; genus Polaromonas. Next base: position 1,977 of record JANOLL010000033.1, read on the forward strand.
CGAATGGCTGGTGGCGGACAAGGATAGCTCCGCTAGCTTTATCTTCGCGACCTTGCAGACCATGAACCCGCGCCCGGCAGAAATGCTTCGTTCGATGGCGAAAGCCATACATGGACGACTTGAGCAGGAGGCGCTGGCGGTGGCAGGACACAATTGGGTGCAGTGCTGTGTTCGCTTCCAAACTACAGCTCCCGAGGATTACTTCAAGAGCCATATCAATCCACCGGCGCTCAAAGAGGGAAAGTTCAAGGCAGGCGAAAAGTAGCCAAGCCGCGATTTGAACCACGGTGAGTGCGGCGCTGCCGCTATCGTTCCCCGAACGTGTCGCCGATACCGGATGCGGTTCCGCTGGCTGTGGCAGGCTCGAAGGCCATCTACCGGCCCGGCTTCAATCTGGCCAAGGCTGGGGTGATGCTGCTTGATCTGCAGCCCGATTCAGTACAGCAAGGAGAGTTGGACTTGGAGGCGGACGAGATGCCAGAGCGGCGCACGCCTATGAAGGCGCTGGACGGTCTCAATGACCGCTATGGCAAGGGTACTGTGCACATGGCCAGCGCGGGCCTGGCTGGTGACAGACGCGCCTGGACATGAGGCAAGAGCGCAGGACACCGGGGTACGCCACCTTTTGGGCGGATATGCTGGTGGTGCGAGCTTGAGTCGGGGAAGGCTGGGTACCTTCGCGACCGACTGTAGGGCTGGGGCTTTGCAGCAAACTCGACTACAGTAGGAAGCGATAACCAACAACCAGAGCACACACATGGCGATTTCAAGCCCGGTCCGGCTCACAGGATGACTGCCACCACCGGCCATCTGCAAGTGCTGTGCAATGACTCGTTGTCCGGCGGCCTTGCTCTCACGCTACCCGTCGGGGTGAACCCGTCCTCTGGGGCTCTGCAAAGCCCGTTGAAAGGCGACACAAAGGCGCAGCCTCCGCCTAGCCACGCCAACGCGAGTGCAGAAATTGCTGCATTGGTTGCATTAGCGACAGCGCTGGGCGAGGCACCCCACACCGTCTGCCAGCTTTTGGCCGATAACGTGCTCACGCTGCTGAAGGCCGGGTCCGCCGGGGTCAGCGTGCTGAGCGTGCAAAGCGACGGGGGCGTGATGGTGAGCTGGCCGGCCATCGCTGGCCGTTGGCAGGCACATAGCGGTTGTAGCCGAATGCTGCTTGCTCCAGCCAACCCAGCCGCCACCCCTGAACCCAAAGCCGAACACTACCTGGTGGTGCCCTTTGGCGTTGCCGGCGAAACGAACGGTGCGGCCGGGACGGTGTGGGCGGTGGCACACGAAGCGGCTTTGGGCTTTGACGCCGAAGACTTGCGGCAATTGCAAAACCTTGCGCTATTTGCAGCGCCCGCTCTGCAAGCCGTAGCTGCCCGCGGGCCAGCGCCGACGCCGCACCCGGCAATGCCTGAGCCGGAACTGCACGGCGCAACAGCGAGCCAGCATGCCACCTTCAACAGCCTGATCGAGAACGCGCCCTTCGGTGTTTATGTAGTCGATGCGCAGTTCTGCCTGTGCCAGGCCAGTGCGGCGGCACACAAGGCCTTCGCCAGCGTTCAGCCCTTGATTGGCCGCGACTTCGGCGACATCGTGCGCGCGGTCTGGCCTGAACCCTTTGCGTCCGAGGTGCTGGCCCACTTTCGCCGCACCCTGGGCAGCGGTGTGGCCTACGCCGAGCCGACGTTGGGTGAAGGACGCAAGGACACGCCTGAGATCGAGTCCTACGACTGGAAGATCGAACGCATCGTGCTTCCGGACGGCGGCTTCGGCGTGGTCTGCTACTTCTACGACCTGACCGAACGCCAACAGGCCGCCGAAGCCCTGCGCCTGCGCACGGCGCAATTCGAGACGCTGTTCAACGACGCACCGCTGGGCATCTACCTGGTGGACGCTGATCTGCGCATCTGCCTGGTCAACCCGCAGGCGCTGCCCGAGTTCTGCAACATCCAGGGCCTCATCGGCCAAGACCTGGCGGCTGTGATGCAGGCCTTGTGGGGGCCGGCCCGCGCTGCTGACATCGTGCAACAGTTCCGCCACACCCTGACCACCGGCGAGCCGTTTGAGGTCTCGGAGCTAATCGCTTTGCGAGCCGACCGCAGCACCACCGCATACTACGAATGGCAGATCCACCGCATCCCGTTGCCTGACGGCAGCCTTGGCGTGGTCTGCTACTTTCGCGACATTTCCACACGCGTCCAGGCCCAGGCCGAAATACGCAACAGCGAATTGCGTTTTCGCGCCTTCGTCACTGCCAGTGCCGATGTCGTGTACCGCATGAGCTCCGACTGGCGCGAGATGCGTTACCTCAACGGCAACAACTTTATCGCCGACACCAATGAGCCCACTGCCCAGTGGCTGCAGGACTATGTCCATCCGCAGGACCATCCGCCCTTGCTGGCTGCGATCGACGCGGCTATCGCGGCCAAATGCAACT
>JANOLL010000034.1:0-5465 GCA_031419775.1 Polaromonas sp.
GCCAGCTTTTTGGTCTGATGAACGTTGTTCTTGCCTTCGCCAATCTTGCCCATACCAAAACCCTTGACGGTCTTGATCAGCAGCACGGTAGGCTGCCCCACATGGTTTACGGCCGAGTGAAATGCAGCGTACACCTTTTGCGAATCGTGGCCGCCACGACGCAGAGCGAAAATATCCTCATCGCTCATCTTGGCAACCATCTCGAGCGTTTTCGGGTTTTGACCAAAAAAGTGCTTGCGTACCCATGCACCATCGTTGGCCTTCATGGCCTGGTAGTCACCATCGAGCGTGTCCATCATGACTTTGCGCAAGTCGCCGTCTTTGTCGCGCGCAAGCAGCGGATCCCAGTTGCTGCCCCACAAAAGCTTGATGACGTTCCAGCCCGAGCCGCGGAACTCGCCTTCGAGCTCCTGCACAATTTTGCCGTTGCCGCGCACAGGTCCGTCCAGACGCTGCAAATTGCAGTTGATCACAAACACCAGGTTGTCGAGCTTTTCTCGCGCGGCCAGGCCAATCGCGCCCATTGACTCGACCTCATCCATTTCCCCGTCGCCGCAAAATACCCATACCTTGCGGTTTTCGGTATTGGCGATGCCACGGGCGTGCAGGTACTTGAGGAATCGCGCCTGATAGATCGCCATCAAGGGGCCCAGCCCCATGGACACGGTGGGGAACTGCCAGAACTCGGGCATCAGCTTGGGGTGGGGGTAACTCGACAGCCCCTTGCCATCGACTTCCTGACGGAAATTGAGCAGTTGCTCTTCGGTTAACCGGCCTTCAAGATAAGCGCGGGCATATACGCCGGGCGAGACGTGTCCCTGGATGTAGAGGCAGTCGCCGCCATGCTCTTTGCCCGGCTCGTTACTTTCGGCATGCCAGAAGTGGTTGAAACCCGCGCCGAACAGACTGGCCAGCGAGGCGAATGAGCCGATGTGCCCACCGAGGTCGCCGCCATCGGCGGGGTGCAGGCGATTGGCTTTGACGACCATGGCCATGGCGTTCCACCGCATGTAGGCGCGCAGGCGTGCTTCAATTTCAAGGTTACCGGGCGAGCGCTCTTCCTGGTCGGGCTCAATGGTGTTGACGTAGCCCGTGTTGGCCGAAAACGGCATGTCTATGCTTTTCTGGCGCGCATGTTCCAGCAATTGCTCGAGCAGGAAGTGCGCACGCTCCGGACCATCGCTGTCGATGACAGCCGACAAGGCGTCCATCCACTCACGGGTTTCTAGCGCGTCCTTGTCCAGTGCATTGTTTGCACCGTTACCTGCCATGTCGCTCGGGTTTGCGGCCATCTTTTGTCTCCTGCTTATGCTGGTCTTGGGTTGTTCATTAGAGCACTGCCATCGGTCCGTCGCGCATGCATTGCAGCACACGAGGTCAAGACGGAAACCAGCGACAACCCGAATTTACTTGCGTTGGGAAGTTTCTCATAATATTTCCTAAATTTCAAATTGTGCACGCCTATTTCATAATGCGGATTTGAATCACGGGGTGCTTTTTAAAGCGCGAGTTTGATCTGGCCATCTCCCGTAAACTGGATGGCGTCCATGGACCAACCTGCCCCTTATTCTGCCGTGCCAGCGGCCAGTTCCCAGCCCACGGCCCGCTGGCACGACTGGTGGCGCAGACAATCACCAGCCCGGCAAGACCGCTTCGTCACGCTGGGCCCGCTGCTGGCAGTCATTTTGTTTCTGGCGGCAGTGATTGCGGCATTTGGCTACCTGAGAATCGAAGAAATCGACCGGGAACAACAGGCACTCAAGCGCGATGTCGAATACGCACAGCAGCGACTTCGCCTGCGCCTGCTCGAGCGTCAGGAACAGCTGATGCGTATTGGACGCGACGTGTCGAACAAGGAAGTCGATGCCGAGGAGTTCATCAGTCAAGCCGAGTCGCTGGTCAACCAGTACCCCGAACTGATGGCGGTGACCTGGCTCGATGCGAAGCGGCGGGTCACGGTCGCTTACGCCTCTGCCAGTGCCACGTCGAGTCAGTTTCGCAGCGTGGGCTCAACGCTGAAAGCGGGTGAAACCGATGGCACCTATGACCTGGCTCGCGACCTGAGGCAGCCGGTTTACTCGCGTCCTTTGAACCCCGCTGACAACAGCGATTACAACGCCCCTACCCTGCAGCTTTTGGTGCCGCTGGATGAGCAGGGGAAATTTGGCGGCGTCATCATGGGGGAATACTCGATCGACGGATTGCTCCGGTTTGGCGTGCCGACAGAAGTCAGCGCCAAATATGCAGTGGCTTTGGTCGACGATAAAAAGCGGGTGCTGGCGGGTAACCTGCCACCGCCGCGCAATACCGCAGCCAAGCTGTGGCCATGGTCAGAGGACGCAGCCGAATATGAAATTCCTGTCTCCCCGGTGGGCAACGGTCTGTTGATCAGGGCGCAAGGCTACCGGGCATCTTTAGGGGTGGTGGGCAGTGGTTTTTTCTGGCTAGTCAGTGCCCTGAGCGTGCTGACCGTCTGGATGCTGCTCGGAACCTGGCGCCACACGCGGCGCAGGGTAATGACCCAGCAAGCCCTGATCACAGAGACCAACTTTCGACGCGCGATGGAAAACTCCATGTTGACCGGTATGCGAGCGCTTGATCTGAAAGGGCGCATCACGTACGTCAATCCGGCGTTCTGCCAGATGACCGGGTTCTCGGAGACTGAACTCGTAGGCATCGAACCGCCCTTTCCGCACTGGCCCGAAGCGGACACCAGCACCTTGATGATGCGACTCGAAGACGAGTTGGCCGGTCGGGCGCCGCCCGGTGGTTTCGAAGTCCGGATCAAACGCAAGGACGGCCATATTTTTGACGCCCGCCTGTATGTCTCGCCATTGGTGGACCCGCGCGGCCAGCAGACCGGCTGGATGGCTTCAATGACCGACATCACCGAGCCGAAGCGCATACGCAATGAACTGTCGGCCTCTTATGAACGATTCACTACCGTCCTGGAGGGTCTGGACGCCGCTGTGTCAGTCGCACCGCTGGGCAGCAGGGAACTGCTGTTTGCCAACCGCCTCTACCGTTCCTGGTTCGGAGGTGATGTGGCCGGACACATGAACCTGATCGCCCAGGCGGGTGTACCGGCTACCGCGCCAGTCGACGATTCACTCGACGCTGTCGATGGTATGGCGGGTTTCCCGACGGACCGACTCACCGCGGCGCTGGCCGAGAACGCAGAGATTTTTGTTCCGGAATTATCGAGATGGCTGGAGGTGCGCTCGCGCTACCTGACCTGGGTAGACGGGCGATTGGCACAGATGGTGATTGCCACCGACATCACACCGCGGCGTCTCGCAGAGGAGCAGGCGGCCCGACAAAATGAACGCGCCCAAAGCGCGGGTCACCTGATCACCATGGGCGAAATGGCGTCCAGCGTGGCGCATGAACTGAACCAGCCGCTGACCGCGATCAACAACTATTGCAATGGCATGGTGTCGCGTATCAAGGCCGAAAAAATCAGCACGGAAGAGCTCCTGAGTGCGCTCGAAAAAACCGCCAGGCAGGCACATCGGGCCGGCCAGATCATTCATCGCATCCGCACCTTCGTCAAACGCAGCGAGCCCAACCGCTCACTCGCAGATGTGGCTACCCTGGTCAGCAACGCAATGGAACTAGCTGATATTGAACTGCGGCGTCACAACGTGCGCCTGAGCCATTACATCGCCGCCCGGTTGCCGCAAATTATGGTCGATCCCATCCTGATCGAACAGGTGCTGATCAACCTGATTAAAAACGCGGCCGAGTCGATCGAGCAGGCCCACTTGGCCACACCCCAGCGCAGCGTTGAACTGCGCGTGCTGCCCCGGGTCATCGAGGACCAAGATGCCGTCGAATTTTCAGTGCTTGATTCTGGCCGCGGCATGTCGCCCGAAGTGATGGGCCGGCTTTTTGAAGCCTTTTATTCAACCAAAGCAGAGGGCATGGGCATCGGCCTGAAACTGTGCCGCAGCATTGTGGAGTCGCACCAGGGCAGGATGCAGGCCGAGAACCTCTACAATGGAAGTACAGTTGTGGGATGCAGGTTTACCTTCTGGATTCCAGTAAAACCCTTGATCCTACCGACGGTATCCGCTATAGATAGCGTAGCAAATCCCTGACAGATACGAGCAGATGGCGGCTGGTTGATCAAACGCAAAATCCGCACACCCAAATCATGAAGGAAAGTTTCGCATGACCTTGATCCCCAAAAAAGGTACCGTTTACGTGGTGGACGACGACGAGGGCGTGCGCGACTCACTGCAATGGTTGCTCGAGGGCAAGGACTACCGGGTGCGTTGCTACGACTCGGCCGAGACCTTTTTGAGCCGCTACGATGCACGCGAAGTGGCCTGTCTGATTGTGGACATCCGCATGGGCGGCATGACGGGCCTTGACCTTCAGGATCGGCTGGTCGAGCGCAAGTCGCCGCTGCCCATCGTCTTCATTACCGGCCACGGCGATGTGCCGATGGCGGTGAACACCATGAAAAAAGGTGCGATGGACTTTATCCAGAAGCCGTTTCAGGAAGACGCTCTGGTCGCCCTAGTTGAACGCATGCTAGAGCAAGCCCGAGACGCTTTTGCCGGGCACCAGCAGTCGGCCAGCCGTGACGCGCTGCTTGCCAAGCTGACCACCCGCGAGCGCCAGGTGCTCGAACGGATCGTGGCGGGCAGGCTCAACAAGCAAATTGCAGATGACCTGGGCATCAGTATCAAGACAGTTGAGGCGCATCGTGCCAACATCATGGAAAAACTCAATGCCAACACGGTAGCTGATCTGCTCAAGATTGCGCTGGGTTCAAACTCCTCCAAAACCTGACAACTCATTTGCAGTTGCTATATCGTTTGTAGCAACCCACGCCCGCAGTAGATTGACTGGCGGGCGTTTTTACTTGTAAAAAACATGACTGCACAACTGATCGACGGGATTGCGCTTTCCAGACAACTTCGGGCTGATGTCGCTAAGCGGGCGGCCGCACTGGCCGCACGTGGCATCACCCCTGGCCTGGCGGTGGTGCTGGTCGGCGAAAACCCAGCCAGTCAGGTGTATGTGCGCAACAAAGTCAAAGCCTGTGAAGACAACGGGCTGCATTCCATCCTGGAAAAATACCCCGCTAAGCTAAGCGAAGCCGAGTTGCTGGCGCGCGTCGATGCACTCAACCGCGACCCGGCGATTCACGGCATTCTGGTGCAATTGCCGCTGCCGGCCCACATCGATTCACAAAAGGTGATTGAGGCCATCTCGCCCGACAAAGATGTGGATGGTTTTCACGTTGCCAGCGCCGGGGCGCTGATGGTCGGCCAGCCCGGTTTCTGGCCCTGTACACCCTACGGTTGCATGAAGATGCTGGAGAGCCTCAACGGCGGCAAAGGCTATGACCTGCGCGGCAAGCACGCAGTGGTGATCGGCCGCAGCAACATTGTGGGAAAACCGATGGCGTTGATGCTGCTGCAAAAAAACGCTACGGTCACGGTATGTCACAG
>JANOLL010000035.1:0-5249 GCA_031419775.1 Polaromonas sp.
CGGTGGAACATTGCCTGATGGCGTTTGCCAACGGCAAGCATGTGGTCAACGTCACGGTGGAAGCCGACGCCTTTTGCGGCCCCTTGCTGGTCGCCAAAGGCCATTGAATAGACCACACCTGCCTCGGCGGCTTTGCGCGCCAGCAAGGGGCCGCAAAAGGCGTCGGCTTCCACCGTGACGTTGACCACATGCTTGCCGTTGGCAAACGCCATCAGGCAATGTTCCACCGCAGCAACCGGATTGCCGGTGCATTCCACAATGATGTCGATCTGGGGATGCGTGACTACCGCCCGCCAGTCTTCAGTGATCCAAGTCGCTCCTGTTTTAATAGCGTCTTGTGCAGATTCTGCCTTGGTCAGGGCCGGATTCCACCCTACACGGGCAAGATTGGCGCGCGCCGTGTCAGGTGACAAATCGGCAATCGCCACCAGATGCACGCCTGGCGTTCTGGGCACCTGTGCCAGGTACATGGAGCCGAATTTACCGGCGCCTATCAGGCCGATACGAATCGGTTTTTTGTCGGCGGCCCGCTGCTGGAGTTTGGAGTAGAGGTTCATGGGTGCTTTATGGTTTGATGACGTTTTCTGGACCGTAGGGAAACGTATTCTGCTTGCAGGAGACTGTACCGCTCCTGTGCGCAGAAAAGGTGGGCGAGGTTCAGGCGGCCAGGCGTTCGGCTTTTATCTCGTCCATGGAGGTCTGCAGTGCGGTTGCCGGCACGCCATCTTTCCATGGCAGATCGACCGGGTAGGACTTCATGAGGCAATCATCGGGCAGGCATTCGATCGGCGTGAAGTCACGGTGTGCGATGAATTCGGGCCGCTTGTAACGCCGGATGTGGTTGCTGACCGCGCACAGGCTGAGGTAAACGCTGACCCGGTCAAACGGTGACAGGTTGCTGCCTGAGGCGTGCACCAGACAGGAGTGGAAAAGAATCATGGAACCGGCCGGACCTTTGGGACTCACGATGCCACCCTCTTTGCCGCCGGCTCGCTGCACCAGCTGACGAATCAAGTCGTTGTCGACAGTCCAGAGTGGGTAGCTGGTGGTAGTCAGGTCATGCTTGGCATCGACCACGCCTTTTTTATGGCTGCCGGGGATGAACATCAGCGGGCCGTTGTGTTCGGTCACATCATCGAGAAAAATCGCCACGTTCATGGCACGCTCGGTCGGCATCATGTCGTCATTGAGCCAAGTGCCGTAGTCCTGGTGCCACTGCCACACGTCACCTTCAAAAGCCATCTTGCCGTTGATTTTGAACTGGTGCATGTAAAGCTTTTCGCCCAGCAGATCTTCAACCGGTTTAATCATGCGCGGGTGCCGAGCGAGCTTGGCAAAAGGTTCGCTGTACATATGGGCGGCGAAGTTGGTGCGTACCGCATCCTTGCCTTTCTCGCGCACGTTGTATTCCTCGCGCCGGCTGTAGAGCTCGGGGACTGCGCCGTTCAGGGTGGCGGTTTCTTCCGGCGTAAACAGGCCAGGAAAAAACAGGTAGCCGTCATGGTCGAATTGGGCGAGTTGTTGGGCGGTCAGGTTCATGATGTGTTTCCAAGGGTTCGGGGGGTAGGAGGTTGTGGCGGGACAGGGGGAAAGTGATTAGGGGCTGGCGGCACTGACCTTCAGGGTCGTAAGGCCAGACTCATCGAGAGCAGTGCTCAGCAACTGGACGAGGTTATGGCAGGCGTCTTCGCCGTGCTGGCGAATCAGGTTTTCAGCCCGGTCCTCGTCCCCATCGCTAATGGCTGCAGCGATAGCCTCATGTTCATCCCAGATTGATTCGCGCATGGTGGACAGCTGCAGTGCTGCTCCCATGGCGCGGCGAATGTGTTGCCAATGCAGTTGGGCACTCTGGGCAATCAGTGGGTTACCCGACGCCGCATAGATGGCGGCATGAAATTGAACATCTGCCGCCATCATGGCCTTGATCTTGTTGCTGCGCGCAGCAACGCGTCCCTGGCTGATCAGCTTCGGATCAACCTGAAAGTGGACGCGCGCGGCCAGCCGTGCGGCCAGGGCATCGAGGGCGCTGCGAACCTGATACACCTGCACCAGCCAGTCGGGCTTGAGCGGTGCCACCACTACGCCGCGGCCAGGCGCATCGAGCACAAAACCGTCTTTTTTCAGCAGCCGCAGGGCCTGCAGAACCGGCTGGCGCGACACCGCCAGTTGCTCGGCAATATCTTCCTGCATGTTGCGGGCGCCGGGTGAAATGGTGCCGTCGCTGATGGCGTCCAGCAGGCTGCGGTAAACCTGATCGACAAGGTCGGGCGAGGAGGCGATTTTGATGAGCTGAAGCGTCATGTTTGTACTCTGTATACAGAATACGATGAATCAAGCGACCTTAAAATAAGGGTTTACCCTTGATGCTGACCGTTTGACCGACTGTGCCAAGATACGGCGTGGCCAGCCCAAAGCCATGCCAAATTCAGGAGCAAACATGACCCGACCCGACCCCGCCTGGCTTGACCGGATGTACAACAACCGCGCACTGGTGCCTGAGCATGAGGCGATTTTTAACCGGTGGCGTCAGACTTCGGCGCAGGCCCGCGCGTCACAGCCCTGTAACCTGGACTTGGCCTTTGGCACCAGCAGCGGTCAAACACTGGATGTATTTCCGTCTGCCGAGTCCAGCGCGCCGGTGGTGGTGTTTATTCATGGCGGTTACTGGCGCTCACTGGACAAGGCCGATCACTCGTTTGTGGCACCAGGCTTTACCAGCGAAGGCGCTTGTGTGGTGATTCCCAATTACGACTTGTGCCCGGCCGTCACCATTCCGGAAATTGTCATGCAGATGGTGGCAGCACTGGCCTGGACTTACCGCAACGTGGCGCAATACGGCGGCGACCCGGACCACATCACAGTGATCGGGCATTCGGCGGGTGGCCATCTGGCGGCCATGCTGCTCACGTGTCGCTGGACCGACTATGCCAGTGATCTGCCGGCCGGTCTGCTCCGGCACGCGCTGTCGATTTCCGGACTCTTTGAACTCGACTCGGTGATGCAGACCCCTTTCCTGAAAGACTCGCTGCGCCTTACTCCCCAGCAGGTCAGGCGAGCCAGTCCTGCGTGGCTGCCGCGACCACCCCAAGGCCGGCTCTACACCGTGGCCGGGGCAAACGAAAGTGAAGAATTTTTGCGCCATAACCAGCTGATTGAACAAGCGTGGGGCAGCACCACCGTACCAGTGCGCGAGGCCATGCTGGGACTTAATCACTTCGATATTCTGGATGCTCTGGTGCAACCCGGTCACCGGCTCAATGATCTGGCATTGCATTTGATGGCGCGCGGCTGAGAGACTGAATACATCGGCCACCGCGCAGCGCCGTCAACCGGAAGTCAGAACCCTGCCGAAGCCAAGGCTTCAGCTGGCCTTTCTACAATGAGCCATGCTTTCTGACACCGCGCCCGGCTCCCCCCTCCTGCACAATCTCAATCCCGAGCAACTGGCAGCAGTGACCCTGCCCGCCACCCACGCCTTGATTCTCGCCGGGGCGGGCTCCGGCAAGACCCGGGTGCTGACCACCCGCATCGCCTGGCTGCTACAAACCGGCCAGGTCTCGCCCGGCGGGGTGCTGGCAGTGACCTTCACCAATAAGGCAGCCAAAGAGATGCTGTCGCGCCTGTCCGGCATGTTGCCAGTCAATGTGCGTGGCATGTGGATAGGCACTTTCCATGGCCTGTGCAACCGGTTTTTGCGGGCACATCACAAGCTGGCCGCTCTGCCCGCGGCCTTTCAGATTCTGGACACGCAGGACCAGCTGTCGGCGATCAAGCGTCTGTGCAAGCAGTTCAATGTCGACGAGGAGCGTTTCCCGCCCAAGCAGCTGATGTGGTTTATTGCCGCTTGCAAGGAAGACGGCCAGCGCGCCAAGGATGTGCCATCGCGCGACGAGGAAGGCCGAAAAAAGGTCGAGCTTTACGCCTTGTATGAAGAGCAGTGTCAGCGCGAAGGGGTGGTCGACTTCGGCGAGCTGATGCTGCGCAGTTACGAACTGCTGCGTGACCACGCGCCGGTCCGCGAGCACTATCAGCGCCGCTTTCGCCATATCCTGATCGACGAGTTTCAGGACACCAATAAGTTGCAGTACGCCTGGATCAAGATGCTGGCCGGGCAGGGTGCCGATGCCGATCCGCACGCCTATGTCTTGCCGGGCGGCTCGGTGGTCGCCGTGGGTGACGATGACCAGAGTATTTATGCTTTTCGAGGTGCCCGCGTCGGCAACATGACCGACTTCGTGCGCGAGTTCAGCGTGCAGCACCAAATCAAGCTGGAGCGCAATTACCGCAGCTTCGGAAACATCCTTGACTCCGCCAACGAACTGATCAGCCACAACAGCAAGCGCCTGGGCAAAAACCTGCGTACCGAAGCTGGGCCGGGCGAGCCGGTGCGGGTCTACGAATCGACCAGTGACTTCGCCGAGGCGCAGTGGTTTGTTGATGAAGTCAAGCAGCTGGTACGCGATGGTACTGAGCGCAAGGAAGTTGCCTTGCTGTACCGTAGCAATGCGCAAAGCCGGGTGATGGAAACCGCGCTGTTTAACGCCGGCATACCGTACCGCGTCTATGGCGGTTTGCGCTTTTTTGAACGTGCCGAAATCAAGCATGCGCTGGCATATCTGCGACTGCTGGAAAATCCGCACGACGACACCAGCTTCATGCGGGTGGTGAATTTTCCGCCGCGCGGCATCGGTGCGCGCAGCATCGAACAGCTGCAGGACATGGCGCGTGCGGCGGGCTGTTCACTCTACGACGGTGTCAGCGCGGTGACTGGCAAGGCGGGAACCAACCTGGGCGCTTTCGTCGCCAAAATCGACGTGCTCAGAGAGCAGACCAGTGGCTTGACGCTGCGTGAAATCATCGAGCTGGTGCTGCAGCACAGCGGCCTTCAAGAGCACTACAAGCTCGAGAAAGAAGGCCAGGACAGGCTGGAAAATCTGGCTGAACTGGTCAACGCTGCTGAATCGTTTGTTGGACAGGAGGGCTTTGGTCGCGATGCCGTGGCGCTGCCGGTCGATGAACTGGGCAGCCCCCTGCGCGCGTCGCCGCTTAGCCAGTCGCCCGCTAGCCAGGGTCTGGATCCGGCGACGGTGCTGGACGAACCACTGCCCGAATTTCTGGCGCCTGATCTCGACACCGGTGAGACCCTGAGTCCGCTGGTGGCGTTTCTAACGCATGCGGCGCTGGAGTCGGGCGACAACCAGGCTCAGGCCGGCCAGGACGCGGTGCAGTTGATGACCGTGCATTCTTCC
>JANOLL010000036.1:0-4807 GCA_031419775.1 Polaromonas sp.
CCCCGAGCCCTACAACAATTTGGCGGTGCTGTATGCGGGTCAGAGCCAGTTCGACAAGGCCAGGGCCGCCCTCGAGATGGCGATTCGGACCAACCCCAGCTACGCCACAGCGCATGAAAACCTCGGCGACGTCTACGCCAAACTGGCCAGCCAGGCTTACAGCAAGGCCCTTCAACTCGACAACGGTAACACCGGCGTTCAGCCCAAACTGGCATTGATCCGCACGCTGTTCGCGCCCGATACGCGGAGCCAGAGGCCCGCTGCAAGCACCCAGCCGTTGGGTGCCGCCGCGACTGCCCCAGCCAAACCTGCCGTGGTGGCTGCGGCGCCCGCCGCATCGCCGACATCACCCGCCACACCCAAGGCAGCGCCGGCCGCTCCCGCTGCAGCTGCGGGCGCCGAAAAGGAAGTCGAAAGCGCGGTGCGCGCGTGGGCTGCCGCGTGGTCCGGCAAGGACGTCAGCGGCTACCTGGGCAGCTACGGCAAGGATTTTTCGACTCCCGGTAACCAGGCCCGCAAGGCCTGGGAAGACGATCGACGTGCGCGCATCGTAGGCAAGTCCCGTATCAGTGTCACCATTGACAGCCTGGCTATCTCCGTGAATGGTGACAAAGCCAGCGCCCGCTTCAAGCAAGGTTACAGCGCGGATTCGCTGAATATTTCCAGCCGCAAAACACTGCAGTTGGCAAAGGCCGGTGATCGCTGGTTGATCGTCAAGGAATCTACGGGCAGCTGATGGCCGACGGTTTGCCTTGCAGGCGCTTGCAGCGTCTGCCCTGCGCTGTGAACGGCGGACGTTCTTGCTGTTTTTTTGCGTGATTGACCCATGAAACGGGCTCCTGCCTTTATTGTTTTGATCGCGCTGGCGCTGGGCCTGATGGCGCCGGCTGCGAACGCCAGCGCCAAGAAAAACAAGCGCAAAAAGCCCGCCGAACACACTGCTGCGGCCAAACGAAAAGCCGTTGCGCCCAGCCGCGACGGGCAAGCCGAGGCCAGGTTGATCGAGATCTACAAGCTAATCGGCCAGGCCAAGGTGCGTGAAGCCTTGCCGCGGGCTGAAAGTCTGGTGCGCGATCATCCCAATTTCCAGTTGGCCCAGCTAGTCTATGGCGATTTGCTGGCCGCACAGTCACGTCCGGTACGTACACTCGGCGATGTGCCCGACACGGCAGCCAAAGCCGCCGCGCCGTTGCTCGCCGAATTGCGTGAAGAATCCAAATTGCGCCTTCAAGCCTTGCGCGAACGCCCTGCCGCCGGGACGGTTCCCTCGCAATTTATGGCTCTGTCTGCCGCCAACAAGCATGCCATTGCAGTGGACACGTCTCGCTCACGGTTGTACCTGTTTGAAAACGGTACGACCGGCATGAAGCTGGTGGCCGACTACTACATCTCGGTCGGCAAATCAGGCATCGAAAAGCAGGCTGAAGGTGATTTTCGGACACCGCTAGGGGTCTATTTCATTACCAGCAACCTCCACCCCAAATCCTTAAAAGACTTTTACGGTTCAGGCGCGCTGCCGGTCAACTATCCCAACCAGCTGGACGTCAAACGCGGCAAGACCGGTGGCGGCATCTGGCTGCACGGCACGCCTCCCGCCCAGTTTTCTCGCGCGCCGCTGTCGACCGACGGCTGCGTGGTGATGGCTAACCCGGACCTGGAACGCATCATCAAAACGGTCGAGATTCGTACCACACCGGTGGTCATTGCAAAAAACCTCAGGTGGGTGGCACCGCAAACCGTGCGGGCTGACGGCAAAGCCTTTGAGGATGCACTCCACGCCTGGCATGCTGCCAAATCGAGTGGTGATGCGGCGCGGCTAACCAGCTGGTACGCGCAAGACTTCACCAGCAACGGAAAAACCCTGGCCGAATGGACACCAACTTTGCAGCAGGAAATGGACAAACTCAAAGGCCGCGAAATCCAGCTCAAGGACGTGTCTTACCTGCGCTGGACCGACACCACAGACACGATGGTGGTAACCTTTGGCGAGCTCATTCAGGGTGCCAAAACTGGCCGCATCAAGCGCCAGTACTGGAGCCGCCACGGCAACCAGTGGAAAATCTTTTACGAAGGAATCATCGGATGACATTGACGCTGTCTGCCTCCCGGCGCGCCGGGCTCTTTTCTGCCGCGCTGGCGATGGCCGCCACGTTTGCTGCACCGGCCATCGCCTTCGCACAGACCGCCGCGCCCAAAGTGAAATTTGTCACCAGCGAAGGAGACTTTGTGGTCGAGGTCTATCCCGACAAGGCGCCCAAAACGGTTGCAAACTTTTTGCAATACGTCAAGGACAAGCACTACGACGGGACTATTTTTCACCGCGTGATCAGCAACTTCATGGTGCAGGGCGGTGGCTACACGCCGGCCTATGCAGAAAAACCCAAGCGCGAACCCGTGGTACACGAAGGCCGTGAAGCGCTGGCCAAAGGCGGCGACAAGAATGTGGTCGGCACTCTGGCGATGGCTCGCACCAACGATCCCAACTCAGCTTCTTCGCAGTTTTTTATCAACGTCAAAGACAACGACTTCCTGAACCCCACCGTGATTCCGCCAGGTGACCCGGTGGCCAAATTCGAGTTTGGCGGCCAGACCTATACCAACGTCCCACGGGCTCAGCTCGTCAACGCCCCGCAACTGTTTGGCTACACCGTTTTTGGCAAGGTGGTAAGCGGCATGGATGTGGTCAACAAAATGAAAGCTGTGCCAACGGGCGCTGGTGGACCGTTTCCAACCGATGTGCCCAAAACCCCTGTGGTCATCAAATCGGCGGCCCTCGTCAACTGATTTCATCTTCCAACTTTTTTCAGATCTTTAATTCAAGGACCACCATGAGCAATCCAAAAGTCGAACTTCATATCAAAGAACACGGCGTGATCACGCTCGAACTCGACGCTGCCAAAGCGCCCAAGACCGTAGCCAATTTCCTGAGCTACGTGACTAAGGGCCACTACAGCAACACCGTGTTTCACCGCGTCATTCCGGGTTTCATGGTGCAGGGCGGTGGCTTTGAAGTCGGCATGAAGCAAAAGCCCACCGATGGCGAGATTGAGAACGAAGCCACCAATGGCCTGAAGAACGACAAGTACACCGTTGCCATGGCCCGCACCAACGCGCCGCATTCGGCCAGCTCGCAGTTTTTTATCAACGCGTCGAATAACGGCTTTCTGAACCACACTGCGCCCAGCGGCTCGGGCTGGGGCTATGCCGTATTTGGCAAGGTCGTCGCGGGCAGCGAGGTGGTGGACAAGATTGAAGCCGTCAAAACCGGCAACAAGGGCGGTCACAGCGACGTGCCGCAAACCGACGTGATCATTGAAAAGGCTGTGGCGCTTTAAGCCTGCATTTCCCATAGCGTCTATGGCCCAGGCCGTGCCCCAGATCGAGGAGTTGCTTGCTCCACCGATCTGGCGTACGGTCGATTTCATTTCAGACCTGCATCTGCATGCCAGCGAGCCGGCCACGTTTACAGCATGGCAACACTACCTTCAGGTCACACCGGCCGATGCCGTGTTTGTCCTCGGAGACCTGTTTGAGGTGTGGGTGGGAGACGACGTGGTGGGCCCCATCGACTCGGGCCTTGAAGCCAGCTTTGAAGCGCGTTGTGTCCAGCACCTGCGGCAGGCTGGTGACCGATTGACGCTTTTTTTCATGCATGGCAACCGCGATTTTCTGGTCGGTCAGAAACTGATGGCACAGTGCCACGCCACGCTGTTGGCCGATCCTACCGTGCTGACTTGTGCAGGCCAGCGTTGGCTGTTGTCGCATGGTGATGCCCTGTGCCTGAGCGACGTGGACTACATGCAGTTTCGCGCGCTGGTGCGCAGCTCGGCGTGGCAAGCCGATTTTTTGGCTAAACCTCTGGCAGAGCGGCAAGCGATTGCGCGTGGCTTGCGCCGGCAAAGCGAGAGCCGAAAAAAGTCTGGCGCTGACTATGGCGATCTGGATCTTGCGGCCACCCGGCAATGGCTTGAGGCGGCCGATGCACTGACGCTGATTCATGGCCACACCCATCAACCCGCGGAGCATGATCTCGGCGACGGGCTGCGGCGCGTGGTGCTCAGCGACTGGGATGTGGAGGCCGACCCGGCGCGGGCTCAGGTCTTGCGCCTGAGGTCGGACGGACTGCAGCGCATCAACCTGGCCGTCACGTCCGGCTAGCGGCACCGACCGGTCGCCAGGCCAGGCCAGCCAGCGCCAGCACACAAAATCCGGCTCCGACATAAAACGTGAATTCGGCGCCCAGACGGTCCCAGACCAGACCTGCCAGTATGCTGGCAACCAGCATGGCAACGCCGCTCACCAGATTAAAAAATCCAAAGGCCGTTCCGCGTAGGTCAACCGGGGCCGTGTCAGCCACCATGGTCGCTAGCAGCCCTTGCGTCATGCCCATGTGGAGCCCCCATAGGCACACCCCTGCCAGCACAGCGGTCCAGTGGTTGCTGCTAGCCAGCACAACATCAGCGGCGATGAGCAGCAACAGCCCGCCTGCCAGCAGTGTCCTCTGGCTGATACGGTCTGACAGCTTGCCAAACGGGTAGGCTGATACCGCATACACCAGGCTCATGGCTACCATCACCAGTGGCACCAGAGACAGCGCCATGCCGCCCTGCTCTGCACGCAAGACCAAGAAAGCCTCGCTGAATCGCGCCAGGGTAAGCACGGCGCCAATACCCACCACCCACCAGTAGGCCGGGCCCAGGCGCTTGAGATTAGCTTTCTGTATCGGGTTGACGCGCTTTTCGGTGCTTGCGCGCGGCGGTTCCCGTACGCCAACCACCAGCAGCGCCACCGCCAGCACGGCGGGAAT
>JANOLL010000037.1:0-3768 GCA_031419775.1 Polaromonas sp.
CGAACCGCCAGACTGGCTGAACTGGCCACCCATCTGCAAAATGTGCGCGAAGATGAGCGCGGCCATCTGGCGCGTGAACTGCACGACGAATTGGGCGCCCTGCTGACAGCCGCCAAACTCGATGTTGCGCGGCTGAAGTCCCGACTCGGTACGCATTGGCCAGAGACGACAGAACGGCTCGCGCATTTGACCGAAACGCTCAATACCGGGATTGCCCTGAAGCGCCGGATTGTGGAGGATTTGCGCCCGTCTTCACTGTCTCACCTGGGCCTGGTGGCCTCGCTTGAAATACTTGCCCGCGAATTTGAAGACCGCGCCGGTTTGCAGATAATCACTGATCTGGAGAACGTGAATCTCGGTGGTTCGGCCCAACTCACGGTCTATCGACTGGTGCAGGAATCACTGACCAATATCGGCAAATACGCTCAGGCCAGCCAAGTCAAAATCAGTCTGCAAAACCTCAAAGGCTACGTCCAGGTTGAAGTGCAGGACAACGGCAAAGGCTTTGACCTCCACGCTGTCAGTGCAACCAACCACGGCTTGGTAGGCATGCGCCATCGGGTCGAAGCAGGTGGCGGCCGCTTGACGATCCGCAGCGCTCCCGACAAGGGAACCCAGATTTCTGCGGTGCTGCCCGCTTGAGTCGGCGCAGGCGGGCCAGTTATCGGCTTTGTCCTACATGCCTGAATCAAATTTGCTGACATCGGTGCAAGGCAATAGCCGATGACGAAAAAACCACAGGTCTTCTAAGCTACCGGCATGGGCAGAAGGGATGTGCACGCACTTCAGCGTGAATGGCTTTTTGCCCGACCAGGACCCTTTCCATGCTTCATTACTCTGTTGTTTTTCTAGTCATTGCGCTGGTAGCCGCCATCTTTGGCTTCGGCGGCATTGCCGCGGGAGCAGTCGAGATTGCCAAAATTCTTTTCTTCATTTTTGCCATCATGGCTATCGTTGGCTTTGTAGTCAGCATGCTACGCAAAAAATAATGTCAGACGGTTTATGGGCAGCCGAATCTCAACACCGCAGGGTCGTTCAGCTGGGCTGAGCTGGCCCGTGCTGTGGCCTGAAACCGGCGCGCTCAAAAATTTGATTCAGCATTCCACTGCCTGCCTCGTATCCCGTGAACCTCGTAGACCATATTGAATCCGCCCTGTCACTTTCATTCATAAAGGAACCGCCATGAGCACTACACCGACCCCTTTGTCTTCTAAATCCGGCGAAGCCATGTCCGACCTCCGGCAGGGGTCGGAGCAAATGCTGCAAGGCGCTGGCAAGGCCGTGGACAGCACGCGTGACTACGCTAACCAGGCTTTGGAGCGGGCAGAAAGCAAGGTGCGGGATCTGCGCGGCGAAGTTGACCCGCTGGTCGAGATGCTGGCCTCCAAAGCGCAAAAACTGGCCCGTCAGAGCCTCGATATGGCAGCCGAAGCCAAAGAAAAAGCCCGCCAGTCGCTGACCCGTTATGCAGACGCCACTACCCAGTACGTTTCTGATCAGCCGGTACGGTCTGTATTGATTGCTGCCGCCGTCGGCGCTGCAGTGGCTTTGCTGGTGGCATCGGCTCGCCAGCGCAACCGTTACTGAGTCCAGGGCCTAGCGCAGCTTATCTCTAGAACCGCACCGCCTTATTCATGTTGCACCCCCTGATTTCGACCGTGGTCCAGCGACCGGATCTGGTTCTGGAGCATGTGAGCGCTTATGCTGAGCTGTTGAATCAGGAGGCGCAGGCGGCTGGATCGCAGATCCTTAAACGGGGACTAGCTGGTATCTTGGCGGTGGTGTGTGCGTCAGTTTTTGTGTCGCTAACGGGTATCGCCGTGATGCTCGGTTGCATCCTCAACCAGTTTCACTGGGCGCTGGTGCTTATCCCGGCGATTGCGTTGGTTCTGACCCTGATCGCCACCATGGAAGCGCGCAAGCCCTTGCCTGCTGATTATTTTCCCGAGTTGAAGTCGCAGCTTGAAAGCGATGCCCGGGCCTTGCGAGTGACCGCCTGAGCTTGCGCCCTTATGACTTCACCCACCGACTCCCTTCGCCCGCAAGACCGGCTAGTCGCCAGCCGCCGGGCTTTGGTACAACACATGACCCATGGCGAAGCGCCTGCCAGCGCACCGCGGAATTACTTCGATGATGAAAGTGGCGAGCCTGAAGGTCGTGCGGATCCGCAAACGGGCAACACCTGGCAGACCATCCGGCGTGCAGCACTGGTCTGGTGGAATCACCACCCGGCGCAGCTTGCACTCGATCTGGCCAAGCCCGCCCTGCAAACCTACGCACGGCGTCAGCCCGTGAAGTTGCTACTGGTCGCAGCCGGTGCGGGCGCTGCGATTGCGCTGATACGTCCGTGGCGTCTGGCGTCACTGACTGGCGTACTGCTGGCAACCCTCAAGTCGTCGGGAATGCCGGGCGCATTGCTGTCCCTGCTGTCGACCTACCCCCATTCCAAAGCGCCTACCCAGGACAAGCCGTGAACAAAACCAAAACCCTGCCAGCGGACATCCTGGTGCTTAACGAGGCGGGTCTGAATGCTGCCAAAACCAGTCTTGACAACGGCGCGGTGACGCCCGCCTATGGTCCGCACCGGGAAGCCATCATCAAGCTGCTTAACGACTCGCTGGCCACAGAACTGGTTTGCGTCTTGCGTTACAAGCGCCATCACTTTATGGCGACCGGCTTGTCGTCGCCCAAAATCGCCGAGGAGTTCATGGTCCATGCCAACGAAGAGTCAGCGCATGCCGACCGGATCGCCAAGCGCATCGTGCAACTCGGCGGAGAACCCGATTTTTCTCCGAGTACTTTGCTCGAGCGCAGCCACGCTGATTACGACGAATCCAATGATTTGCAAACCATGGTGCGGGTCAACCTGATTGCCGAACGGGTGGCGGTAGAGACTTATCACCAGATGATTGCGCTGATTGGCGACAAGGACAGCACAACCCGGCGCATGCTCGAAGACATTCTGGCCGACGAGGAAGAGCATGCCGACGAGCTCAGCGACTGGCTGGAAAACTGACCAGCCGATGACTTGAAACGATTTGGCAACGACCCCATTCACCGGTCAATCAGCATGGTGCGACTGATTGGCAGGCTTTTCAACTCCAGCACTGCTTGAACTCTAACAAAAGGAATAATTATGAAATACGCTCGCGCAATTGCATTCGCCGCTCTAACCGGTATCACCATCTTGTCAACCGGTTGCGCCGTAGTACGCGGCCAGGAAACCGCTGGCGCCTACATTGACGACGCCGGTATCACCACAGCGGTCAAAGCCAAAATGGTTGATGACCGGACCGTTGCCGCCTCATCGATCAGCGTGGAAACTCTTAACGGCACCGTACAGCTGTCAGGCTTTGCCAAGTCCGCCGCTGAAAAATCACAGGCAGAAACCATCGCTCGCAGTGTCAAAAATGTGCGCGCAGTGCGCAACGATATCGTTGTTCGTCCTTGATTGGGTGACGCTTGTGCGTTGAAGAGGGCAACGCAAATGAAAAACAGGTGCTGACCACGGTCTACACCTGTTTTCTGGCTTGCCCGATCGCATAACCTCGACTAGGCGGTACGCACCGGGGTTTTTCAGCCCGCCTTGACGACCAGCTGGTTGTCTACCTCCATCACGCCCTTGACCGCTTTGGCGATTGCTGAGGCTTTGTCTTTGGCGGCAATGGTTGGCGCCGGCCCCGTCAGGGTAACCCTGCCTTTTTTGGTGCTCACATCAATTTTGAGCGCACTCAGTTCCACATCCCTGGCAAATTCCGCAGACACTCT
>JANOLL010000038.1:0-9668 GCA_031419775.1 Polaromonas sp.
CTGACGGATGCAAGCCAGGCGCGCCTTTGCCGCATGCTGGCGCAAGCAGCGGGCTTTCAGGGCATGGCGGGCGGGCAGGCGATTGACCTGGCCAGCGTGGGCCTGCCTTTGACATCGGCGCAATTGCACGAGATGCACCGCCTCAAAACCGGCGCCTTGCTGCAGGCCAGCGTTTTGATGGGAGCCAGCTGTGGGGCTTTCCTGCCGCCCGCCGTCGAGCTTGGCTTGCGCGACTACGGCTCGGCCGTGGGGCTGGCCTTTCAGGTGGTTGACGATATTCTCGATGTCACCTCTGACTCGGCCACTTTAGGCAAGACCGCCGGAAAAGACGCCGCGCAGGACAAGCCTACCTTTGTGTCGCTGATGGGCCTGCAAGCCTCGCAGGACTACGCTCAGCTGCTGCTGGCGCGGGCGCTGACCAGCCTGGATACCCTCGACGACCACGCGCTGCATGGCACAGCCGCCTTGCGCGCCCTAGCAGACATGCTGGTCAATCGCCATAGCTAGGTCTTCGCCCCAAGCCCTGCCACATCGCGCACAATCCACACAAAATGACTTCATTGCTTGAAACTGTCAACAGCCCGGCTGACCTGCGGCGGCTGCCTCGTACCCAGCTGAATGCGGTCGCTGACGAACTGCGTGCCTACCTGCTCGACACGGTGTCAAAAACCGGCGGCCACTTGAGCTCCAACCTCGGCACGGTAGAACTGACGGTCGCCTTGCATTACGTTTTTGACACGCCCGAGGACCGCCTGGTGTGGGACGTGGGTCACCAAACCTACCCGCACAAAATTCTCACCGGCCGACGCGAGCGCATGGGCAGCCTGCGCCAGCTGGGCGGTTTGTCGGGATTTCCGCGTCGCGATGAAAGTGTCTACGACACGTTTGGTACGGCGCACTCTTCCACGTCCATTTCTGCATCGCTGGGCATGGCCCTGGCCGCCAAGCAGAAGGGCGAAGACCGCCATGCTGTGGCCATCATTGGTGACGGCGCCATGAGTGCGGGCATGGCCTTCGAGGCGCTCAACAACGCCGGTGTGCATGACGACTGCAAGCTGCTGGTAGTGCTCAACGACAACGACATGAGCATCAGCCCGCCCGTTGGCGCGTTGAACCGTTATCTCGCGCAATTGATGAGCGGGCGTTTTTATGCGTCGGCCAAAAATATGGGGCGGCAGGTGCTCAAGGTCGCGCCGCCCTTGCTCGAGCTGGCCAAACGTCTGGAGGCGCATGCCAAAGGCATGGTGGTACCCGCCACGCTGTTTGAGAATTTCGGCTTCAATTACATCGGCCCTATCGATGGCCATGACCTGGAGTCCCTGATCCCGACGCTGGAAAACATCAAGCAGTTGATGCTCAAGGGCGCAGGGCCGCAGTTTTTGCATGTGGTGACCAAAAAAGGACAGGGCTACAAGCTCGCCGAGGCCGACCCGATTGCCTACCATGGCCCCGGTAAATTTGACCCCGCGATGGGTCTGCAAAAGTCGACTGCACCGGCCCGTCAGACTTTCACTCAGGTGTTTGGTCATTGGCTCTGCGACATGGCGCAGCAGGACCGCCGATTGGTCGGCATCACACCGGCTATGCGTGAGGGCTCGGGCATGGTCGAGTTTCACCAGCGATTTCCCGACCGCTACCACGATGTGGGCATTGCCGAGCAGCATGCCGTGACGTTCGCTGCGGGCATGGCCTGCGAGGGGCTCAAACCCGTGGTGGCGATTTACTCGACCTTTTTGCAGCGCGGCTATGACCAGCTGATCCACGACGTGGCGCTGCAAAACCTGCCCGTGGTTTTTGCGCTGGACCGAGCCGGGCTGGTCGGCGCGGACGGTGCCACCCACGCGGGTGCCTACGACATTCCGTATTTGCGCTGTATCCCCAACATGAGCGTGGCCTGTCCGGCCGATGAAAACGAATGCCGCAAGTTGCTCACCTCGGCTTTCGAGCAGCACCATCCGGTGGCGGTGCGCTACCCGCGCGGCGCGGGAGTGGGCGTCCCGACTGAGGCCGGTCTGCAATCGCTGCCTTTTGGCAAGGGCGAGGTGCGCCTTGAGGGTTCCGGCGTGGCCATTCTCGCCTTCGGGACCTTGCTTTATCCGGCGCTCGAAGCCGCGCGCAAGCTCGGTTGCAGCGTGGTGAACATGCGCTGGGCCAAGCCGCTGGACACGGCCTTGTTGCTGCGCATGGCGGCCACGCATTCCGCGCTGGTCACCGTGGAAGAGGGTGCAATCATGGGTGGTGCGGGCAGTGCTGTGAGCGAAGCGCTGCAGTCCGCGGGCGTGAGTCTGCCAGTGCTGCATCTGGGCTTGGAAGATGCGTTTATTGAGCATGGCGACCCAGGCAAATTGATGGCTTTGCAAGGCCTCGATGCGGTGGGCATTGAAGCCGCCATCATCCAGCGCTTTGCTTCATTGCTGGCAGAAAACGAGTCGGGTAAGGCTGGCAAAGTGCCGCTCCAGTCGGTTGCCAGATAGCGCGCACCGATAAGCACTGACGTCCTGCCGACTACGGGTAAAAACCGGGTAAGCTGGCAAAAATTGCTGACAGAATCGAGTCCACGCGCGGAGGGCGGGTCTTCCGCCTGTCGAGTGCCAAGGCGTGAGAGCGCCGGGGCGGGGCTGTGGGTCGATACAGCGCCAGCGTCAATCATCCGAGCATCAGGCCACCTATCAGGAGTTAAACCATGGATCGTCGTTCCCTTATTAAAAATGCCGGCATCGCCGGGGTGCTGGCCGCAGGCGTGGCACCCGCTGTTCATGCCCAGGCAGCGGTTCGCTGGCGTATGGCATCGAGCTTTCCCAAGTCGCTTGAGACCATTTACGGCGGCGGCGAAGTGTTTGCCAATGCGGTCAAGGCCATGTCGGGTGGCAAATTCGAAATTTCGGTGCATGCCGGGGGTGAATTGATGCCTGCATTTGGCGTGGTCGACGGTGTGCAAAACGCCACGGTCGAGATGTGCCATACGGTGTCTTATTATTTTTACGGCAAGAACCCGGCTTTTGCCTTGGGGTCCGCCGTGCCATTTGGATTGAATGCCCGCCAGATGGCCGCCTGGATGCGCCATGGCAATGGCCGCAAACTGATGAACGAGTTCTACGCCAAGTTCAACCTGGTGAGTTTTGCGGGCGGCAACACCGGCACGCAAATGGGCGGCTGGTTCCGCAAGGAAATCAAAACGGTTGCAGACTTCAAGGGTCTGAAAATGCGTCTGGGCGGCGGCCTGGTCGGCGATGTGATGAAAAAGCTCGGCGCTGTGCCGCAAAGCCTTCCCGGCGGCGAGCTTTACCAGGCACTTGAAAAGGGCACGATAGACGCGGCAGAGTGGGTTGGACCCTACGATGACCAGAAGCTGGGCTTCAACAAGGTCGCGCCTTTTTACTACTATCCCGGCTGGTGGGAGGGCGGTCCCGAAGTGGACTTTTTCATCAACCAAAAGGCTTATGACGGCCTGTCGGCTGAGAACAAAGCCATCATCGATGCTGCGTCGGCCCTGGCGCATGTGGACATGCTGGCCAAGTACGATGCCTTGAACCCAACTGCGCTCAAGCAACTGGTGGGGGCAAAGACCAAGGTGCTACCGTTCCCGCAAGCCGTGCTCGAAGCATCGTTCAAGGCGTCGATGGAGGTCTTTGCAGAAAACGACAGCAAGAGTCCCGAATGGAAGAAGATCTACGCCGACATGCGTACCTTCCAGCGCGACCAGGTGTTGTGGTTCCGTTTTGCGGAAAACCGTTATGACAACTTCATGGCGACGCAGAAGCTGTAATTTTTAACTATTTGCTTTGCTGCAGAGGCCGGGGCGGCCTTGATGAAAAGCCGCAAGTCTCCAGTGGGGCCTGCGGCTTTTTTTACATGAGATCTTTAGCTTCGGTTTTGTCTGTCACGGCCTGGTGGTGGCTGACTTGTCCAGGGACATTCGAGCGGTAAACGGACCATGCAGCGATGCCTGGCCCAGGTAGCTGTCTATCCGAAAGCGAGTCGGCGTCACGATCGCACTCATCCCCTCGTCCTCATGGAAAACAAGCAGGTCCACGCTGCCGGATAGCTCCATGGCCGCCTGCCCCAAGGGCGTGCAGCCATCCATGTTCCAGCGCACGCTAAAAGCGACTGGGGGAATCCGTTTTCGCGCAATGAGTGCTTTGCCGTCGACCATGACGGTTGTTGCCGGACCGCACTCGAAGTTCATCCACGTGTCGGTCCAGCGGGGTGGCTCGTCGTCGTCCATCAGGGGCACCAAGAGAGCGTTGAGGACCCGGCGGTGAAAATCGGCCGGCATGGCTGAGTCCGCCATCGCCTCCTGGGCTATGACAGTATGCGGCTGGGGTGGCCACAAAGCCAACTTTGGATTGGGTGAAATGGTGGCTTGAATGTTGGGATACCCCATCACGACGGCAATTCCCAGAAACGACACCACGGCAGCCAAGCTGCCCAGCCAGACCTTGAGGCTCCCATCGGGCGACTGTGCAGAATCAGGCAATGCAGGTGGTGATTTCATGGCAGGCTCCTCAAGGATCAAGATCGACAGTGGCCCCAAAGGGGGTGATCACCAGCGCAAGTCTTTTTCAAGAATGATGGAAACCGACAAAGTCATCGTACGGACCGTGATCACGTGCGTAAATGATGCAAATGCCATAGTACGAACGACTTAGTGGCAATGCCGGTCATACGAAAAGGGCAAGCATGACTTGTCGACTGACCCGCTCCCTATGGGATAGCAGCGCGTACTGCTGAACTGCCTGGGTGCGGACGGCAGTTTCTATGACAAGTTCATGGCGACTCAAAAGCTCTATACGCTTACTGAGCCGGCCATAAAAAAAACCCCGCGGTGCGGGGTTTTTTGATGGCGCTTGTTAATCGTCTCTGGCTTGTTTATCGCACGCTGCGAAAGGCTTTCAACTCCCCGACCAGCCTGTCAAATTCTGCAATCATGTCCGGCGAGGAAGCGTAAAAAACGGCAAACTTGCCCATCAGGGTGCGGACGTACAAACGCGGTGCAATGAGCCATTCCAGTCCGCGGACCCGTATCAGTTTGCCGTAGGCCAGTTCACCCAGTTCCATGTGTTTGTCCCAGACCCAGGTTTGATGCAACCCGGCCTGATCAATGTGGGTGGCGCTGCGCAGGATGTGCCACCAAGTGTAAAGCAACAACAGCAATCCGGCGATAAACCAGCCTCCACCGCCTGTCTGCCTGCTCCCTAGCCAGGTATGCACGAACCCTGCTGCGCAGGAGAAGACGATCACCGTCGCCAAGACCTTGAACGGTAGAGAAAACGCCGGACTGGAAGCGACCAGGGAATTCGGCGTGAATCTGAAGGGCGGGGGTCCGAAGAAGTCTGGCGCGATGGGGTTCATGGTGGTGCGTGAAGGAGGCGACTGGTTGGCAAGGTGATGGCGATTCGACGGCCAGCTATTTGGTTTTAAGCAGCTCTTCAACCTTTTTCGTCACGTCGTCACCCGACAGCTCCTGCACCGGCACGGGCGCGGCGGGTTCAGGCACACCCGCAACGCCGCCAGCGGCATTGTTGAGTGTCGCATTCTCATCCACCGGTACCTCAATCTGCAATTTATCAATGTCCACCGTCACCGCCTTGTCGAGAAATACCGTGACCGTCTGTGGCACAAAAATCACGATGGCTACCAGCAGCAGCTGCATCGCTACCCACGGTATGGCGCCCAGGTAAATGTCATTGGACTGGATGGCCTTGGGGATTCGCCCCTCCTTGAAGAGGGTGTCGGCAATACCGCGCAAATAAAACAGCGCAAAGCCAAAGGGCGGATGCATGAAGCTGGTTTGCATGTTGACGCACAGCAGCACGCCAAACCAGATCAGGTCTATGCCCAGTTTGCTTGCGACTGGTGCCAGCATGGGCAGGATGATGAAAGCGATCTCGAAAAAGTCGAGGAAGAAAGCCAGAAAAAAAACAAAAATGTTGACTGCAATCAAAAAGCCGATCTGGCCACCGGGCAGCCCACCCAGCATGTGCTCGACCCACTTGGCGCCGTCGACGCCCTGGAACACGATGGAAAACACCCGCGCGCCGATCAGGATAAAAACGACCATCGCGGTCAAACGCATGGTGCCGACCATTGCCTCCCAGATCAGGGCGGGCGTCAGCCGCTTGTGTATGGCCGCCAGAATCAGCGCACCCACCACACCCATCGCACCAGCTTCGGTCGGCGTGGCAATGGCGGTATTGATGCCAGGCAGGCCTCCCATGGAGCCCAGCACTGCAAAAATAAGGATGGCCGAAGGAATGATGCCGCGCAGGCATTTGGACCAGAGCGCCCAGCCATTGAGGGTGCGGGCATCCTTGGGAACGCCCGGAATGTGATGCGGCTTGACCAAACCCAGCATGAAGGTGTAGCCAGCAAAAATCAGTACTTGCAGGATGGAGGGGCCCCAGGCGCCTTTGTACATGTCGCCGACCGACCGGCCAAGCTGGTCGGCCATAACGATCAGCACCAGGGACGGCGGCACCAGTTGGGTGATGGTGCCCGAGGCCGCCAGAACGCCCGTGGCGTAGCGCATGTTGTAGCCATAGCGAATCATCACCGGAAGCGAGATCATGGCCATGGCGATCACCTGTCCGGCCACCGTGCCGGTGATGGCCCCCAGAATGAAACCCACAATGATGACGGAATAGCCCAGCCCGCCCCTGACCGGACCAAACAGCTGGCCCATGGAGTCCAACATGTCCTCTGCCAGACCGCACTTCTCCAGAATCGCGCCCATGAAAGTGAAAAACGGAATTGCCAGCAGCAGCTCGTTCGAGAGAATACCGAACATGTTCAACGGCAGGTTGGACATGAAGCTGGCCGGGAACCAGCCCATTTGAATGGCAATAAAACCCGAACCCATTCCCAGCGCAGCCAGGGAAAAAGCAACCGGGAAGCCGATCAGCATGATCAGTACCAACCCGGCGAACATCAGCGGTGCAAAGTTTTCCATCTGCATGGTTTCAGATCCTGTAACGGTGTTGTGGGCGGGTCAGGCGATGCGCGGGCGGTAATGCTTCACGTGGCAGGGCGCTGGCTCATTGCAGCGGTTTCTCGTAATGCATATCCATCTTGAATGTGCCCTGCAGATAGGCGACTCGCTTGACGATTTCGGACAGGCCCTGAATAAACATCAAGGCAAAACCCAGCGGCAGCAGCAGTACCACCGGCCAGCGAATCAACCCGCCGGCGTTGCCCGACATTTCACCCGACAGGAACATGCCGTAAAACAGCGGCCAGCTCAGGTAGGCCAAGACCCCCATCGCGGGCAATAAAAAAAATACCAGCCCGAACAAATCGACATAGACCGGCCCTTTACCCTTGAGCCTGCCATAAATGATGTCCACCCGGACATGCTCGTTGAGCTTGAGCACCACCGGCGCGCCCAGCATCACCGTGACGGCAAAAAAATACCACTGGATTTCGAGCCAGCCGTTGGAGCTGATGTCCAGGCCATAACGTATGAAGGCATTGCCTGCCGAAATCAGGGCTGCCAGCAGGACCGCGCAGGCGGCAAGGATGCTCAGTCGGGCAGACAACTCGTCATAGGCCAGCGCAAGTTTGAGTAAAAAGGACATGGCAAGTCTTTCAAAAAATGCAGCCAAGTGGCTCGTCCACGACTCTGCCTGTGCCTGCAACCGCAGCGGCGGGTCAGGTGCTGGTCAAGGACTCGCTTCAGCTTCGCTAGCGTAGGGTGAGTGGCTTGGCCGGGCAGTTGGAGCTTACCCTGATTAACCCTGATAAACCACCACGCCCTGTCCGGCGGTGACTTCTCCCACCACCGCTGCATCGCCAAATCCTTCTGCATGAAAAATCGCCAGCACGGCTGCAGCACTTTCGGCGCTGCAGGACACCAGCAAGCCGCCAGAGGTCTGGGGATCGCTCAGGAGCGCCTTGTCGGCGGCCGGAAAGTCGGCGGGCAAGCTCACGTCCTGGCCATAACTGTCCCAGTTACGCCCTGATGCACCCGTGACATGGCCCTGGGCTGCCAGCTCGCGCACACCGGCTATCAGGGGCATGCGGGTCCAGTTCAGCCGCATCTGCAAACCGGCGCCGCGCGCCAACTCCAGGCAATGCCCGGCCAGGCCAAAGCCGGTGATGTCGGTCAGGGCATGCACGCCCTCAAGTTTGGCCAGCGCGATGCCTGGCTTGTTGAGTTGGGTCGTCACCTCAATCATTTGCGCATAGCCTTCGGGTGGAAGGATTTCCTTTTTCAGCGCCGCCGACAAAATGCCGACGCCCAGGGGCTTGCCCAGCACCAGCACGTCTCCCGCGCGGGCGCCCGAGTTTTTCTTGACCCGCGATGGGTGCACCAGGCCCAACACCACCAAGCCATAAATCGGCTCAACCGAGTCAATCGTGTGGCCGCCGGCAATCGGAATACCGGCATCCCGGCAAACGTCCTGACCGCCACGCAAGATCGCGCCTATGGTCTCCAGAGGCAACACGTTGATCGGCATGCCGACCAGGCCCAGCGCCAGGATCGGTGTGCCACCCATGGCGTACACATCGCTGATGGCGTTGGTGGCTGCGATGCGGCCAAAGTCATACGGATCATCGACGATGGGCATGAAGAAGTCGGTCGTCGCAATCAGCGCCTGTTCGTCATTGAGCAGGTAGACAGCGGCATCGTCGGCGGTTTCAATTCCCACCAGCAACTCAGGTGGAATCGGCAGGTTGCTGGAGTTTTTCAGGATCTCGCTCAGCACACCTGGCGCGATCTTGCAACCGCAACCGCCTCCGTGGGATAGGCTGGTCAGGCGTGGGACAGGTGGCCGGGAAGTGGCATTCAAAGTTTCGGGCGCGTTCATGGCAAGTCTTTCAGGGCTGGGGGTCACCGGTGCCCGGTGGCAGATCCGATAGAGGATCCGATGGCAGATGTCACCAATTTTAAAACAAGGCGCTTTTCCTCTGGCGGCTCGAACAGGTGGGCGCGTTGCTGGCACTGGTTTTGCAGCTGGCTCAGAAAATCCGAATCGCCCGCGCAGCGCCGTACCAGTGTGGCCAGTCCCAGCGCATCGCCGAGTTCGAAGTAGCCCGCGTAATCCGGTCCCAGCATGCCAACGTTGCCGTCGATGCGCGATGCCAGCACCGGTGTGCCGGATTGAACCGCCTCCAGAATGACGTGGGCGCCGCCTTCCATGCGCGAGCAGCTGACCAGCACGTGCGCACGCTTGATGCGCTGGCGGGTTTCCGCACGGGGCAAGCCGCCCAGCCAGCGGTAGCGCGGCGCGCTCGCCATCGTTGCCTTGGCAGCCTCTCCCAAGGCGGGGTCCAGCGCCAGCCCTATCTGGTCGAAAGCTGTGCCAGCGCTGAAGTCCTGGCAAGCCGCCTTCATGAAGGTCAGCGGGTCTTTTTCATCGCGCAGGTGGCCCACCATCACGGCGCGAAAGGTCTGCCTGGATTTGACCGCCGGCTTCAACCGGGCTGCGGATTGGTAAATCACCCGGGTCTTGCTGCGCCAGGCGTCTGGCACTGCCTGCAGTCCGGCATCTTGCAAGACCACCAGATGCGAGGCCAGCGCCAATGACCGCTGGGCCAGGGAATCACTTTGAATATCGCGGTACAGGTCTGTTCCCGTCAGCACAACGATCAGGGGTTGGTGGGGATAGGCCGCGGCCCAGGCATGGATCGATGCAGCGGAGCGGCGGGCGTGCAGGGCCAGCATCAAC
>JANOLL010000039.1:0-4685 GCA_031419775.1 Polaromonas sp.
GATGCGCGTGCCCACGCTTCCGAACTGGCGCTTCGTGCGGCCCAGTCAGCCTTGTTGCACCAGGGCGCTCGCGGCTACCTGATGAGTTCGAGTGTCCAGCGGCGCGTGCGAGAGTCGCACTTTGTCGCCATCGTCACCCCCGCCATCAAACACCTGCGCAAGGAAATCGCCCGCCTGAGCGCACCGGAATGGCCAGCATGAAAACCGACGCGTCAGGTCTGCCGTGGGAGATTTATATCTGCCGCGCTTGTGGTTTGTTGTACGACGAAGGCAAGGGCGATGCAGACGGCGGCCTGGCGCCAGGCACACGCTTCGCCGATATTCCGGACGACTGGGCCTGTCCGCTGTGTGGCGTGACAAAATCAGATTTCGAACCCTATCATCGTGAAGAAAATACCCGCCCCGCACGGCCTGCTGAAGCGTCGGCGCCACCGCGAGTCGGTTCGCGCCACAACGCTGGCACGGTGATTGTGGGTGCTGGCCGAGCCGGCTGGCAAATGGCGCAAACCCTGCGTGAGCGAGATGCCCACATGCCCATCACGCTGGTGACCTCATGCAACGGCGATGTCTACGACAAGCCTTTGCTGTCGGTCGCCATCGCACGTGGTATCGCGCCGGCTTCCTTGCCGCGTGAGCAAGGCGTGGACGCGGCTCGGCGGCTAGGGGTGAAGTTGCTGGCCCATGCCCAGGCCATACGCATCACTCCGGCCAGCAGACAGCTGCGAACCTCCCGCGGCACGCTGCGTTACCAGCATCTGGTGCTGGCCCATGGCGCTGCGGCGCGCTCGCTGCCACTATTCCCCCCATCTTTGGCCTGGCACATCAATCATTTGCAGGCCTATTCCCGTTTTCGAGCGGCGCTGGGTGCCACGCCGCAGCGGATTGCGGTGATTGGGGCAGGGCTGATCGGCTCAGAGCTAACCAATGACCTGGCCCTGGCCGGTCACAGCGTGACCCTGCTCGACGTCGCCAGCCGGCCGCTGGAAAGCTGTTTGCCGGCCGAGCATTCCGCACGGCTGTTGCAGGCCTGGTCAGCACTGGCAATCCGGTTTGTCGGCGGCGTCCACGTCAGTGCAGCAGAAATCGTCAACAGCTCAGACGCATCGCCTGCTGCCCGCCAAATCCGCACGCAATGCGGTCAGCTGTTCACGGTGGACCACGTCGTGGTGGCGGCAGGCCTGCAGACGCCCAATCGGCTGGCGTGCAGCGCCGGTCTTGCCTGGAACAACGGTATCGACGTACAGCCTGAAACCCTGGCCACCAGCATACCGGGCATCCACGCACTGGGGGACTGTATTGCGATTGAGGGACAGGTGAGCCGATATATCGAGCCCATCGGCAGGCAGGCGCAAACACTTGCTGCAAGCATCTTGGGTGCTGCATCGGCCCCCTATCGGCAAACCCGGGTGCCCTTGCGCGTCAAGACCAGCACCCTGCCGTTTACGGTGTAACTGCGTCCGACCGAACATAAGCACTGGCCTGCCCCACCGCGCTGGCGGCATTGGTCAAAGCGGATTTCGCAGTGGTCAAAATCTAAGCCCGGCGTTGCAATAACCGCCACTGACATCGCCACCCTGCTTCCGCGTCTTCGATCGCATCACGCATCCTTTTGGACGCGTGAAAGGTCACCCGCGAAGGGGCTCAGTGGCAGGGATTTCCTCAATTGAGATTGGCGTCGTCAGCCTACAATCGCAGTCCTAACAAGAAATTGACAGCTGCCTGACTGCAACCTCCGGAGACCTCTTCAATGTCCGACACACGCCCTGCCACGAACGACAAAGTCCAAGATCAACGCGCCGAGCTCCGTCTTGCTGCACTGGAATACCACCAATTCCCTACACCCGGCAAGCTGGCCATTGCAGCGACCAAACAACTGACCAACCAGCGCGATCTGGCCTTGGCTTATTCGCCAGGCGTGGCGGCGCCCTGCGAGGAAATCGTCAAGGACCCTAACAACGCTTTCAAGTACACCGCCCGCGGTAACTTGGTAGCCGTGATCACCAACGGCACCGCGGTTTTGGGTCTGGGAGACATCGGTCCGCTGGCTTCCAAACCCGTGATGGAGGGCAAGGCGGTCCTGTTCAAGAAGTTTGCCGGTGTGGATGTTTTTGACATCGAGATTGATGAGAAAGACCCGGCCAAACTGGTCGATATCATCGCCGCGCTGGAGCCAACCTTCGGCGCCATCAACCTGGAAGACATCAAGGCGCCAGACTGTTTTTACATCGAGCGCGAGCTGCGCAAGCGCCTGAAGATTCCGGTGTTCCATGATGACCAGCACGGCACCGCCATCACGGTCGGCGCCGCCATGCTCAATGCCCTGAAAATTGCCGGCAAAGAACCTGGCAAGGTCAAGCTGGTGACTTCGGGCGCGGGCGCTGCAGCGCTGGCCTGCCTGAGCTTATTGATCAAGCTCGGCATCTCGCGCGAGAACATTTTTGTGACTGATCTGGCGGGTGTGGTCTACGAAGGCCGCACCGAATTGATGGACGAGGACAAGATCCAGTTCGCGCAAAAGACGACGGCGCGCACCCTTAATGACGTCATTGAAGGGGCCGATGTCTTTCTGGGTCTGTCTGCAGGCGGCGTACTCAAAAAAGACATGGTTGCCAAAATGGCTGTCAATCCCATCATTTTTGCGCTGGCCAATCCTAATCCTGAAATCTCCCCTGAAGACGTCAAGCTGGTACGCGATGACGCCATCATGGCGACCGGCCGCACCGATTACCCGAATCAGGTCAACAACGTTTTGTGCTTCCCCTACATCTTTCGAGGGGCACTGGATGCGGGCGCATCGACCATCACGATTGAAATGGAAATCGCCGCGGTTCACGCGATCGCCGAGTTGGCTCAGGCCGAGCAAAGTGAAGTGGTGGCGGCTGCTTATGTCGGCGAAAAGCTCGCCTTCGGTCCTGACTACCTGATTCCCAAGCCTTTCGATCCTCGTCTGATGATGAAGATAGCGCCCGCCGTGGCGCTGGCTGCGGCCGAAAGCGGCGTGGCCTTACGGCCGATTTCGGACATGAATGCCTACCGAGAGCGCCTGCAAAGCTTCGTCTATGCCTCAGGCACCATGATGAAGCCGATTTTCACTGCTGCCAAAGCTGCGGCACGCAAACGCGTGGCCTACGCCGAGGGAGAAGAAGAACGCGTGCTGCGTGCGTGCCAGATCGTGGTGGACGAAGGCCTGGCACGTCCGACGCTGATCGGACGCCCCGCCATCATCGCCAAGCGCATCGAACAGTTCGGTCTGCGCCTGAAAGAAGAACTTGACTATGACGTTGTCAATGTTGAGCAGGACAGTCGTTACCGAGACTTTTGGCAAACCTATCACCGCATGATGGAGCGCCGCGGCGTCACCGAGCAGATGGCCAAGATTGAAATGCGTCGCCGACTGACTTTGATTGCCGGCATGTTGCTGCACAAAGGCGATGTGGATGGCCTGATTTGTGGCACTTGGGGAACGACTGCGCACCACCTGGATTACCTCGATCAGGTGATTGGCAAGCGCGCTGGCGTCAACACCTATGCCTGCATGAACGGACTGATGCTGCCCGGTCGCCAGGTGTTTTTGCTCGATACGCATGTCAATTGCGATCCCACTGCCGAACAGCTGGCCGAAATCACCACCATGGCCGCAGAAGAAATGGTGCGATTTGGCATCAAGCCTAAAGCCGCCTTGTTGTCACATTCCAACTTTGGGTCATCCAACCTGCCCAGTGCGGTCAAAATGCGCCGCGCACTGGATTTGCTGCGCGAGAAAGCGCCCTGGCTCGAAGTCGACGGGGAAATGCACGGAGACGTGGCGCTGGATGCTGACGCGCGTGCGCTCATCATGCCCCGCAGCACCCTCATTGGCGAAGCCAATCTGTTGGTACTTCCCAACATCGATGCTGCCAACATTTCGTACAACCTGCTCAAAACCGCAGCCGGTGGCAACATTGCTATTGGCCCGGTGCTACTTGGTGCCAACAAGCCCATGCACATTCTGACCCCTACCGCTACCGTGCGGCGTATTGTCAACATGACAGCCCTGACCGTAGCTGATGCCAATGCGGCTCGATAAGCGACTTCATGACAGCTAGTGCTAACTTTTAATGCGTGCACCGATGCTGTGCATGCTTAAATATTCAGCACCCTCTTGCATTTTTCGCGGATTTACGGCAAACTAATAGTCTTGAATTTTTAGGGTTTACCCCGAATAAAAAGGGTTTAATTCTGGCTTCAAGAAAGGTTTTCTAGATGTCGCGCAATGTTTGGCGCTGCGGGTTCAAGCCGTGGCACAAAACCTTGGCAAGCACGCTGGTAGCTCTGTGGCTCGGGTTGTTCGGGCTGTCTTCGGGGCTGTTTTCCAGCTTGGTAGAAGCGAAAAGTCCGGTTGTAGGCAATCGGGTGGACACGCTTTTAGTCAGCCAGTTGCCTGTACAAGGGCGCGACATGATGGCGCTGATTTATCAGGGTGGGCCATTTCGGTACGACAAGGATGGTGCGGTTTTCGGCAACCGGGAGAAGATTCTCCCCGCCCACAATCGCGGCTATTACCGGGAATACACCGTCAGGACGCCAGGTGAGCGTAGTCGGGGAGCAAGACGCATCGTCTGTGGTGGGATCAAACCCACCGCACCGGATGCCTGCTACTACACCGATGATCACTACGCGAGTTTTCGAAGAATCGTTCAGTAAAC
>JANOLL010000040.1:0-2710 GCA_031419775.1 Polaromonas sp.
GCCCAATCCCCAAGAGGCCTGAGCCCGGAAGTCCCATGACATCTAAAAAACTGCCAGATAACCTGCACCTCGACACGTTGGCCGTGCGCGCCGCGGTGGACAAAAGCCAGTACGGCGAAAACTCTGAAGCGCTCTATCTGACCAGCAGCTTTGTGCAGCCCGATGCGGCCACCGCCATGCGCCGCTTTGCTAACGAAGAAGAGGGCTACATTTACTCGCGTTTTACTAACCCCACGGTGACCAGCATGGAACAGCGTCTGGCCGCCATGGAGGGAACGGAAGCGTGTATCGGCACCGCGAGCGGCATGGCGGCAATCTTGCTGATGTGCATGGGCCTGCTCAAGGCCGGCGACCATGTAGTCTGCTCGCAGTCGGTGTTTGGCTCCACCATCAAACTGATTGGCGGCGAGTTTGGCAAGTTTGGTGTGGAAAGCACTTTTGTTTCGCAAACCGACGTGGCGCAATGGCAGGCCGCCATCAAGCCCAATACCAGGCTGCTCTTTGCTGAAACGCCGACCAATCCTCTAACCGAAGTGTGCGATATCCGCGCTCTGGCCGATATTGCCCACGCAGCGGGCGCCTTGCTGGCGGTGGACAACTGCTTTTGCTCGCCCGCGCTGTCTCGGCCGGTGGATTTCGGTGCTGACCTGATCATTCATTCGGGCACCAAGTACCTCGATGGTCAGGGCCGGGTGATTGCGGGCGCCATTTGCGGACCCCGGCAATTGATTGACGAAAAATTTGTGCCTATCATGCGCAGCGCCGGCATGACGCTGTCGCCGTTCAATGCATGGGTGGTGCTCAAGGGACTTGAAACGCTCTCCATCCGGATGCAGGCGCAGAGCGCCACTGCCCTGGCGCTCGCCACCTGGCTGGAGGCGCAACCCAGCGTGGCACGGGTGTATTACCCGGGCCTGAAATCTCATCCGCAACACGCCTTGGCAATGCAGCAGCAGACGCTGCAGGGTCAGGGCTGTGGCGGTGCGGTGCTGTCGTTCGATGTCAAAAGCCCCGATGCCGAAAGCGCTCGCAAAAACGCTTTTCATGTCATTGACAGCACACTGGTTTGCAGCATCACCGCCAATCTGGGCGATACCAAAACCACCATCACACACCCGGCCACCACGTCTCACGGACGTTTGTCCGAGGCGCAACGTCAGGCCGCAGGAATTGGCCAGGGGCTGGTTCGTGTGGCGGTGGGGCTTGAACATATTGACGACCTGAAGGCTGACCTGGAGCGCGGACTGGGCAGCCTGAAATGACTGCCAGAACCCGCACCCGCTTTGCACCATCGCCCACCGGCTTCATCCACCTGGGCAATATCCGCTCGGCGTTGTACCCCTGGGCTTTTGCGCGTGCGACCGGCGGCGACTTTATCTTGCGCATTGAAGACACCGATGTCGGTCGCTCCACGCAAGAGGCCGTGGATGTGATCATCGAAGGCATGCGCTGGCTGGGCCTGGGCCATGACGAGGGTCCTTTTTTCCAGATGCAGCGCATGGACCGCTACAAGGCCGTGCTGGCCGATCTGCAGGCAGCGGGTCATGTGTACCCCTGCTACACCAGCGTCGCCGAGCTTGATGCGATGCGCGACAAGCAGATGGCGGCCAAAGTAAAACCCCGCTACGACGGCACCTGGCGGCCCGAGTCTGACAAGACGCTGCCAGCCGTTCCGGCGGGTGTGCAGCCGGTGTTGCGTTTTAAAAATCCGCAGGTTGGGTCGGTCGTGTGGGACGACAAGGTCAAGGGCCGCATAGAGATCAGCAACGATGAACTCGACGACTTGGTGATTGCACGCCCCGACGGAACGCCTACCTACAACTTTTGCGTTGTGGTGGACGACATCGATATGGGCATCACGCATGTGATTCGTGGAGATGACCACGTCAACAACACGCCTCGCCAGATCAATATCTTTTGCGCGCTTGGCCAGGCTGTTCCGGTTTATGCCCATCTGCCTACGGTGCTCAATGAGCAGGGCGAGAAAATGAGCAAGCGCAACGGCGCCAAGGCCGTGACCCAGTATGCGCGGGAAGGCTACCTGCCAGACGCCATGGTCAACTACCTGGCACGTCTGGGCTGGAGCCATGGCGACGACGAGATTTTCAGCCGCGAGCAGTTTGTGAAGTGGTTCAATCTTGACCATTTGGGCAAGAGCGCTGCCCAATTTGATGAGGCCAAGCTGCGCTGGGTCAATGCGCAGCATCTCAAGGCGATGGCCGATGACGCACTGGCTATGCAGGTTCTGCCTTTTTTGTCGGCTGCGGCGGGGGCCCTAAGCGCGCCGCGCCTCGCGCGTGGCTGCGGCCTGTTCAAGGACCGTTGCAGCACGCTGCTTGAACTGGCGGGCTGGCTTGAAGTCTTGGTGGCGGGCAGGCCGCCCAGTGCAGCAGATTTAGCCGCGCATGTGACTGAGGCAGTACGCCCTGCATTGAGTGCACTGGGCGCTGCGCTGTCGGTCTGCGATTGGCAAAAAGCGGGTATTGCTGCGGCCATCAAGCAGGTTCTGGCAGAGACCGGCCTGAAGATGCCACAGCTTGCCATGCCGGTGCGCGTGCTGGTCGTGGGAACGCCGCAAACCCCGTCGCTGGATGCGTTGCTGGAGCTCATGGCACGCGAAGATGTGCTGACACGCCTAAAGCTGGGCTAGAACTTGAAACCAGATTTATATTCGGGCTATAATTCAAGGCTCGACGGAAACTGGCCTGCC
>JANOLL010000041.1:0-6536 GCA_031419775.1 Polaromonas sp.
CATCCTCTGCCCATCCAGGAAAGTTCTCCATGCCATTAGCCTCCTCTGCCACGCGCAGGCTGGATGCGATTCACGTTTTTGGCGGGATAGTCGGTGGGCGGATCCGCGTCTTTTTCACGATTCCGGATGGCGTAAACAGGATCACGAACTCGGCCCGAGATGCGGCCTGATCGGCCGCCCGATCCACTGCCTGACCCACTGGAATTTCGCGGTAGGCCCACACTTCATAGCCGCTGTCGAACTTCACAACTGTGGCGGGACCCAGCACGGCAATCACCTCTGCCTTGGTCGTTTTCCCCACTGCGATGGCTTCGCGTGCGCTCTGCATCGTCATCGCCGGATCGCGAAATGGTGGCGCCTTGCTATCGGAACCCAACCATCCGGGTGCGCCCGCACAAGCAGCCAGGCACAGGCAAAGCAGCCATGACATGCCAGCACGGACAAGAGGGTGCCGGAGTAGACCGCTGATCATTCGTCATCCATGTAGTCAAACTCGATCAGGGTGTCGTTGGGCCAGCTGAGGTCCCCCAAAGGCAAGACATAGGTCCGATCAAGCAAAACTTCGCAATCGCAATAAGGCAGGTCAGCCTTCAGGTTGGAGTCATCGCTCGCGGCAGCATACAGTTTGTCTATCGACAGAATCTCCCGTCGTGAGCCGGACACCATGGCAATGCTGAAAACGGGTCGGTCTGCAAAAAAGAGGTAGAGCGGCGCTTTCCTATCGCAATACGACGGCGTGTCCAGCAACGCTTGCGCCAATCGGCCAATCAGGGTACTGCTGTTGGAGATCAGACCCGCTTCCATCCCGACTCGGCATTCCAGCCTGAGATCGCCTAGCCGCCGGGTATTTGCCGGCAGGCCAGGTGTACGAATCTCGGTCCGCCAGGTCATGCTTTGCGCCTTGCGATTGGGCGTCACCTGGGCGTTTTCATCGAACGCCCGCTGGTTTCTTTGCAAGGTAAAAGTGTGATCGGGCGCAACCGTGACCGGAAAGTCCACCGTGGTCCCGAGTACCTCAATTTCCACACGTTTCATATCTGTCTCGGGCCGGCGGGGCAGCAGCTTGAAGCGCAGCGATGCAAGAGGCGCCATGGTGCGCTGCTTCTCAAAGAGGTCCATCCCCATGATCATCTTGCGGTAAGACTTTTCAACCGGATCCCTATTGGCCTTGGCCGAGATCGTGACCGACGGCAGTGCCGGTCCGCTGCGATCCTGTGCATGAGCGTTCCAGCACAAAACGGACATCACGACCACTCCAGCCAGGTGTACTGCTGCGCGACATGGCACGTACATCATCAGAACTTCAAGAAAACAGATCGGCAGCAGCGCCGGATAAGCGAGAAAAAGGCCGAATTAGCAGAACAGTGAGTGGGCAGAAGTTTGATCTGCTGATTTGGCATCACGCCTCCTGTGACGTAGACCAGACTCGATGGTAATTTGCTCACCTACAGCAGCTTGTAGGACGTTTTCAACATTATGAATCTACCGGGCAAGTGGCACACGGCGCGTGCGCTTTGACGCTTGCCAGGTGAATTCCCAAATGTTGTGGAGATTAGGTCGCCCCAAAGAGCGGTTTGGTATACATTGAGGCGAGTCAGCCAGCAGAGAATTGACAGGAGACAGAATTGGCAAAGATTTTGGTACGGCGTGATGGCGCAGTGGGTCACATCGTTTTCTCGAACGTCACCAAATTCAACGCCATGACGACGCAGATGTGGGACGACTTGCCGGACCGCATTGCAGAACTTGATGCTGATCCAGCCGTGCGGGCGATCGTATTGAGCGGCGATGGCGAAAAGGCCTTTGTTTCCGGCGCCGACATCTCGCAATTCGAAGCCGAGCGCACCGACGCTCGCGCACAGGAGCGCTACAACCAATCGGTCGACGCTGCCTATTTGGCACCCGCGCACGCCAGCAAACCCGTCATCGCACAAATCAGGGGCATTTGCATGGGCGGCGGTTTGGGTCTGGCTGCCGGATGCGATATCCGCCTCTGCGCTAACGACGCCCGCTTTCGCATGCCGGCGGGTCGGCTTGGTTTGGGCTATGACCAGACCGGTGTGCGGCGATTCGTATCGTTGATCGGCGTCCAGAACACCTACGACATCTTTTTTTCGGCGCGTATTTTTGATGCGCAGGAAGCGCTTCGCATGGGATTCGTTAGCCGCGTTGTTCCGGCGGAAAAGCTTCATGCAGCTGTGCAGGAACTCACAGCCGCGATTGCCGAGAATGCGCCTTTGACGCTCAAAGCGCTCAAACGGACAGTCCATGATTTTTTGACGCATCCTGGTCAAGACCAGTCGTCCGACGCACAAGCTGTCATTGATGCTGCCAATGCGAGCGACGACTATGCAGAAGGTGTTCGGGCCTTTGCCGAGAAACGCAAGCCGCGCTTTGTAGGCCAGTGATGTCGATACCGTCCACCCGATCTATGTCGCCTCCATATGCCATCTTCGTTTCCCGAATTGGGGGGCCTGAGGTCCTGGAGCAGCGAGCGATAGCCATGCCGTTGGCCTGCGCTGGACAAGTCGTCGTCCAGCACACCGCGATCGCCGTCAACTTCGTCGATATTTATTTGCGCGCCGGACAGCCTCACTCGCACAACCCTGACCCACCCTTTGTACCGGGCGTCAGCGGCGTAGGAAAAGTGACGGCAGTGGGCGATGGTGTGGAGGGTCTTCGAATAGGTGATCGAGTGACTTACACCAATGCCGGTGTGGGCAGTTACTGCACCCATGTCGCGCTGGGAGCCGAACATGCGGTGCGGTTGCCGGACGACTTGGGTGATATCAGGGTTGCGGCGGGTCTGGTGCGGACTTTGACTGCGCAATACCTGCTCAAGCAGATGCGGCCACTGGAAGCAGGCAAAACCATACTCGTGCACGCGGCCGCAGGTGGCGTTGGGCAGGTGTTGGTGCAATGGGCCAAACGGCTAGGCTTGAACGTGATTGCTACTGTTGGCAGCGAAGTCAAAGCGCGGACCGCGCGAGAACTTGGCGCAGACCACGTGATCAACTATTCGACCACCAATTTTGCAGAGGAGGTGAATCGAATCACGGCCGGGCAAGGCGTCAGCGTCGTCTACGACTCGGTGGGACGAGACACTTTCATGGGTTCGCTGGCCTGTCTAGAGCCCAAGGGGCTGGTCGTGAATTACGGCACAGCATCCGGACAGGTGGAAGGTTTTGCGCTGCAGGAGCTCCATGCCAGATCCTTGTGGGTCTGCAGACCTACCCTGCGCACCTACATTGCCAGGCGCAGCGACTTGCTGGCCATGTGCAGTGAAGTGTTCGCCCTGTTGGCCGATCCGACCATCCGGCTGGATATCGAGGCGGTGCTGCCACTCACAGAAGCCGTCCAGGCGCATCGCCTATTAGAGGGGCGCACGGCAAAAGGAGTCGTGGTGTTGGTGCCAGATTCAGATTAATCACATAGGGAACGCACCATGAGCCGCGCCATGCTTCACCTTTCCATACCGATACGCGAGCTGGATGCCACACTGACGTTTTACCGAGATCTGCTGGGTTGCACCGCCACCCGCGTGCAGGCCGACCGGATTGATTTCGAGTTTTTCGGACACCACCTCGTCGCGCAGTTGTCTCCGCTCGAATCGGCGCATCGTTCGGTCAATATCGGCGAGGATCACTATCCGCTGCGGCATTTCGGCGTGGTGGTCGATCCAAGTGTTTACGCAGAAATGCTTGCACGGCTTCAGGCAGGTCAGGTGCCCTTTGCCATGCAACCCAAGCGGATTTTTGTCGGGACGGCGCGCGAGCAATCTGTTTTTCTGGTGCTCGACCCGTCTGGCAATGCGCTGGAGGTCAAGGGAATGGACCAGCCCCAGGATGTGTTTTCAACGCAATAAATCACCAGGAGACTTGCATGTTCAAACTGAATGCCTTATTTTTTTCTGTGATCTCCCTCGGGCTGCAGACTATGCCCGCCTGGGCCGACTACCCCGACAAACCCATTCGCATGGTGATCGGCTACGCGCCGGGCGGCGGCGCAGACAACCTGATCCGGCCGATTGCGGAACGCCTGTCTAAAGTTCTTGGCCAGCCCATCGTCATGGAGTACCGCGCTGGCGCAGGTGGGGTGATTGCTGCTGAACTGGTGGCGCGCGCTCCAGCTGATGGCTACACCCTCCACATCACCGATTCCGGTCCGATGACCATCGTTCCCAACATGCGTAA
Organism: Polaromonas sp.; assembly: GCA_031419775.1. Taxonomy (GTDB): domain Bacteria; phylum Pseudomonadota; class Gammaproteobacteria; order Burkholderiales; family Burkholderiaceae_C; genus Polaromonas. Next base: position 4,194 of record JANOLL010000041.1, read on the forward strand.
AACTGCCTACAACCCGTTGACAGACTTCACACCCATTTCCATGATCGGGGGTGGTGGTACGGTTATCGTGACGCCGCCTAATTCCCCAGCAACTGATTTGAAACAGATGATTGAGCTGATGAAGCAAAAACCTGGCACATGGAGTTACGGCACCTCTGGCGTAGGCGGTGTCGGTCATCTTGCAGGAGAACAGTTCAAGGCGGCAGCGGGAGTCAACATCACACATGTGCCCTATAAAGGCGGTGCGCCGGCAGTGGTTGAACTGATGGGCGGTCATGTACCAGTGTTGTTTTCATCACTGGGTGCTGCCGCGGCACATATCAAGGGCGGCCGCATCACGCCGCTAGCCGTCACATCAGCCAAACGCAGTTCCATGTTTCCCGATACGCCGACCCTCGCAGAGTCTGGCTTTCCAGGCTTCGATGCCAGCATCTGGTTTGGTATCGTTGGCCCACCTAACTTGCCGAGCACCGTCATGGCCAAGCTGGTCCCGGCACTGACCGGCGTGATGCAGGAACCTGCCGTGCAGGAGGCCATCCGCAAGGAAGGCTACGACCCGATGCTGTATACGCCGGCGCAAATGCAGACGCAAATCAGCCAGGATCTGCTGCGATGGGGCAAGACGGTCAAGGACGCAAACGTCAAGATTGAATAAGCGAGCGCCAACATGTCCAAAATCACGGCGTCGCCGGCGCTGTCACGCTTTCGGGTTCTGGATCTTTCGCGCGTCCGGGCGGGTCCAACCTGTGTACGCATGCTGGCGGACTTTGGCGCCGATGTGATCCGTATCGAGCCGCCGGCCGGTGTCGATCCGAACGAAGCCGTATTTGCTGCGGACCGCATGAGCGGCGATTTCCAGAATCTCAACCGCAACAAACGCTCTCTGACGCTCAATCTCAAAAAGCCCGAGGGCCTTGAAGTCTTCAAGCGTCTGGTCAAACATGCCGACGTGGTGGTCGAGAACTGGCGTCCTGATGTGAAAGAGCGGCTGGGGCTGGATTACCCCGCGTTGCGCGCCATCAATCCCCGCATTGTCCTCGCCAGCATTTCCGGTTTCGGTCAGGACGGCCCCTATGCGCGGCGTCCCGGCTTTGACCAGATCATTCAGGGCATGGCGGGCCTGATGTCGGTGACCGGTCTGCCGGGACAGGGGCCAGTGCGCGCTGGCCTCGCCGTGGCCGACTCCAGCAGCGGGCTGTACGCCGCTCTGGGCATTTTGACGGCGTTGCTGGAGCGGGAGGTATCGGGTCAGGGTCAATGGGTGCACGCCTCTTTGCTGCATTCCCTGATCGCAATGATGGATTTCCAAGCCGCCCGTTATCTGACTGATGGCACCGTTCCAGAACAAGCGGGCAATGACCACCCGACCTGCAGCCCGATGGGTCTGTTTCCAGCTGCTGACGGATTGCTGAATATTGGCGTTTCAGGCGAGGGAACCTGGAAAAAGTTTTGCGAGGTATTAGGCAAGCCAGAGTGGCTGGACATGGAAGCGTTTCGAACCGAAAAAATACGAGTGAAAAGCCGCGAACAACTGACGCTGCTGATCTCGGAGGTCTTTAAAACACAGACAGTCGATCACTGGGTGAGCTTGCTGAACCAGGCTGGGGTCCCCGCCGGACCGGTTTATTCTGTACCCGAAGTTTTTGAAGACCCGCAAGTACAGCATCTGGGCGCGGCGCAAAAAATTCAGACACCGCAGGGACCGACGGTGCACCTGGTCACGCAGCCTGTCACGCTGGAGCGAACCCCTGCCACTATCACGTCTTCAGCACCGGGCTGGGGCGAGCACACCAATGAGATGTTGCGCGAGGCCGGCTATGCCGACGCGGAGATTGCGCAACTGCGGGCCGACGGCGTGGTGTGAGGCTCAACAGCAAATACCGGACAATGCGGCGTCACGCCCCTTCTACAGACTGAATAAAGAGATGTGTCAATGAAATGCGCACTGGTTGGATCCCGTTTTTTCGCTGCTTCGGTTTTCGAGGCGCTCAGAAAAGAAGAGGGGATTGAGTTCACAAGCATCGTCGCCCCCGCTGCAGATGACAGGCTGGCCCTAGCCGGCAAAGCCGCCGGTATTCCGGTGCATGTGCTGGAAAATCCCAGGATGGTTCCGGGCCACGCCATTGCTGAGGGCACAGACCTGATCCTCGCCGCGCACACGCACGCGCGGGTGACCGACGAGGCCCTTGCGCGATCGCGTCTGGGCGGCATCGGTTATCACCCGTCACTGTTGCCCCGGCACAGGGGAATTGCTGCCGTGGAATGGACTATTCTGGAGGGCGATGCGATCGCGGGTGGCTCGATCTACCATCTGGCCGATGGTTGGGACGCGGGCGCGGTCGC
>JANOLL010000042.1:0-2826 GCA_031419775.1 Polaromonas sp.
CCCTATGCGCCTACTCGGCAAAGCGCTCACCTTCGACGACGTATTGTTGGTGCCAGCGTTCTCCCAGGTCCTGCCCAAGGACGCCTCACTTTCCACCCAGTTTTCCCGCAATATTCGCCTGAATTTGCCACTTGTGTCCGCTGCCATGGATACGGTGACCGAAGCCCGTCTGGCCATTGCCATCGCGCAGGAGGGCGGCATCGGCATTGTGCATAAAAACCTCACACCGCAGCAACAAGCGGCTGAGGTGGCCCGTGTCAAACGTTACGAAAGCGGCGTCTTGCGCGACCCGGTTGTCATCACGCCGACCCACACGGTGCGTCAGGTCATGGCACTCAGCGAGCAACTCGGCATTTCAGGCTTTCCGGTGATTGATGGCGGCAAGGTGGTCGGCATAGTGACTGGCCGCGACATGCGTTTTGAGTCGCGCATGGACGTGCCTGTCAGTACCATCATGACGCCGCGCGAGCGCCTGATCACCATTTCAGAAACCGCTTCGCTAGAAGACGCCAAGGCGCTTTTAAACAAGCACCGACTTGAGCGGGTTTTGCTGATTAACGATGACTTCGAGCTCAAGGGCCTGATCACCGTCAAGGACATCACCAAGCAAACCACCTTCCCCAACGCCGCGCGCGACGCCAGAGGGCAGCTCCGCGTAGGGGCCGCGGTCGGCGTGGGCGAGGGCACCGAAGAACGGGTTGAGGCGCTGGTCAAAGCCGGTGTCGATGCCATCGTGGTGGACACCGCGCACGGTCACAGCAAGGGCGTGCTGGAAAGGGTGCGCTGGGTCAAACACAACTACCCCCAAATTGATGTGATTGGTGGAAACATTGCCACCGGTGCGGCGGCGCTGGCCTTGGTTGAAGCCGGAGCGGACGGTGTCAAGGTCGGCATTGGACCAGGGAGTATTTGCACCACCCGCATCGTCGCGGGCGTGGGCGTTCCCCAAATCATGGCGATAGACAACGTGGCCACCGCGCTGCGCGGTACTGGTGTGCCGCTGATTGGCGACGGCGGCATTCGCTACAGCGGCGACATCGCCAAGGCGATTGCAGCGGGGGCCAGCACGGTGATGATGGGCGGCATGTTTGCGGGCACGGAGGAAGCGCCTGGCGAAGTGATTTTGTACCAGGGCCGCAGCTACAAAAGCTACCGCGGCATGGGTAGTATCGGTGCCATGCAACAGGGCAGTGCAGACCGCTATTTCCAGGAGTCCGGAACCGGCAATCCCAACGCTGACAAGCTGGTACCTGAAGGCATTGAAGGCCGTGTGCCTTACAAGGGTTCGATGGTGGCCATTGTTTTTCAGATGGCAGGTGGCCTAAGGGCCAGCATGGGCTACTGTGGTTGTGCGACGGTCGAAGCCATGCAGGCCAGGGCAGAGTTTGTTGAAATCACCACCGCCGGCATACGCGAAAGCCATGTTCACGACGTGCAGATCACCAAAGAAGCGCCCAATTACCGGGCAGACTGATCAGGGCATTTGTCAACGGCGTCTGTAAAGCCAGACGCCTTTTCTTTTTTTGCCCTGAAGCATCTACTTTCATGCAACACCAGAAAATCCTCATACTTGATTTCGGTTCCCAGGTGACGCAACTGATCGCCCGGCGCGTTCGCGAGGCGCATGTTTTTTGTGAGGTCCACCCGTGCGACGTCAGCAACGAGTGGGTGCGGGAATACGCTAAGGACGGCACGCTCAAGGGCGTCATTCTTTCGGGTAGCCATGCCAGCGTGTACGAAGACAGCACCGACAAGGCTCCGCAGGCTGTGTTTGAGCTGGGCGTGCCGGTTTTGGGCATTTGCTACGGCATGCAGACGATGGCGTGGCAGCTTGGTGGCAAGGTTGAGGGCGGGCACAAGCGGGAGTTTGGGCATGCCGACGTGCGCGCGCGCGGCCATACGCGCTTGCTCACCGATATTCAGGATTACGCCACGGCTGAAGGGCAGGGCATGCTGACGGTATGGATGAGCCACGGCGACAAGGTCACTGAGCTGCCGCCTGGTTTCAAGCTGATGGCCAGCACAGACAGCTGCCCGATTGCCGGCATGGCCGATGAAGAACGCGGTTTTTACGCGCTGCAGTTTCATCCGGAAGTGACCCATACCCAACAGGGCTCGGCCATTCTCAAGCGTTTTGTCCTCGATATATGCGGTGCTCGCCCGGACTGGATCATGGGCGATTACATCAGCGAAGCGGTTGAAAAAATTCGCCAGCAGGTCGGTGACGAAGAGGTCATTCTGGGCTTGTCAGGCGGTGTTGATTCGTCGGTGGCTGCGGCCCTGATTCACCGTGCAATCGGCGACCAGCTGACTTGCGTGTTTGTCGACCACGGCTTGCTGCGACTGAATGAAGGCGACATGGTGATGGACATGTTTGTCGGCAAGCTGCACGCCAAAGTTATCCGAGTGGATGCGGCTGACCAGTTTTTGGGGCACCTGTCGGGCGTCAGCGAGCCTGAAGCCAAGCGCAAGATCATCGGGCGCGAGTTTGTAGAGGTCTTTAAGGCGCAAGCCAATGTACTACGGGCAGGTGATGCTACTAAAACAGGAGCAAAATGGCTGGCTCAGGGCACCATTTACCCGGACGTTATCGAGTCGGGTGGAGCGAAAAGCAAAAAAGCCGTCACCATCAAAAGCCACCACAACGTAGGCGGCCTGCCCGAGCAGTTAGGCTTGAAACTCCTGGAGCCTTTGCGCGAACTGTTCAAGGACGAAGTGCGAGAGCTGGGTGTGGCGTTGGGCCTGCCGCACGACATGGTCTATCGCCATCCCTTTCCTGGGCCAGGCCTGGGTGTGCGCATTCTGGGTGAAGTCAAAAAAGAATAT
>JANOLL010000043.1:0-3006 GCA_031419775.1 Polaromonas sp.
CGCATTACCGTAGCCCGTTGAACTACAGCGATGCCCATCTGGACGATGCGAGGGGCGCGCTCAAGCGGCTTTACACCGCACTGAACCTGGTCGCGCCTGCTGGCCTAACCGTTGACTGGACGCAGTCCCATGCCGCCCGATTCAAGGCAGCCATGGACGAAGACTTTGGGACGCCTGAAGCGGTGGCGGTCTTGTTTGAACTTGCCACGGAGGTCAATAAAACCCGCTCCAGCGAACTGGCTGGTTTGCTCAAAGGCCTGGGCGCCTGCATCGGTTTGCTGCAAGGCGAGCCGGCCAGCTACTTGCAAGCTGGCGCTGGCCTGGACGAAGCGACAATCCAGCTACGCATTGCTGAGCGGGCGGATGCCAAGCGGGCGAAGGATTTTGTCGGGGCGGATCGCATTCGCCATGAATTGATGGACAAGGGCATTGTGCTGAAAGACTCACCGCAGGGCACGACCTGGGAGGTTCAATCATGATGTTTTTAGGGTATTTTGGCCGGCAGCCCAGTCAATTCATGCACATCTAGCTATGAAAAAGATAGTAAAGACTGGTCCTGCCAGCGTTGAGCTGGCTGAGGTTCCCGGGCCTGCCGACACGGTTCCAGAGTACTGGGCCGAGGCCTGCAGGCACCTGGTCAAAAAGGACCGGGTGATGAAGCGCCTGATTCCCCGCTTTGGGGACGCCTGCCTGCAGTCCCGTGGTGACGCTTTCAGCACGCTGGCGCGCAGCATCGTGGGCCAGCAGATTTCAGTAAAGGCCGCGCAGGCGGTTTGGCACCGCTTTGCCGCATTACCTCGAAAGGTCACGCCGGGCAATGTGCTCAAGCTCAAGGTCGATGACATGCGCGCCGCTGGCCTGAGCGCCCGAAAAGTCGAGTACCTGGTGGATTTATCGATTCATTTTGACGCCGGCACCGTGCATGTGAAAGATTGGGCAGCGATGGATGACGAAGCCATCATTGCGGAGTTGATCGCGATTCGCGGCATTGGTCGCTGGACCGCCGAGATGTTCTTGATTTTTTACCTGATGCGTCCCAATGTGTTGCCGCTGGACGATGTGGGCTTGATCAACGGCATCAGCCACAATTATTTTTCAGGTGAAGCAGTCAGCCGCAGCGATGCGCGGGAGGTGGCTGCCGCCTGGGCGCCCTACTGCAGTGTGGCAACTTGGTATATTTGGCGTTCACTGGATCCAGTTCCGGTGGAGTATTGAAGTCCATTGAGTTCAACAAGACTCTGGAAGCCGCTTTCAGGAGCAACCCATGGCCAAAAAGACTTTCCTCGACTTTGAGCACCCGATTGCTGAGCTTGAGGGAAAAATCGAAGAGCTGCGTTATGTGCAGACCGAATCAGCGGTCGATATTTCTGAAGAAATTGACCAGCTCGCCAAGAAAAGCCAGCAACTCACCAAAGATATCTACAGTGACCTGACGCCCTGGCAGATCACCAAAATCGCGCGCCATCCGGAGCGGCCCTACACGCTTGACTACATCCGCGATATTTTCACGGATTTTGTCGAGCTGCACGGCGACCGGCACTTCGCTGACGACTTGTCCATTGTGGGTGGGCTGGCTCGTTTTAACGGCACAGCCTGCATGGTGCTGGGGCATCAAAAAGGGCGCGATACCAAAGAGCGAGGCTTGCGTAACTTCGGTATGAGCAAGCCCGAGGGCTACCGCAAAGCGCTGCGCCTCATGAAGACGGCTGAAAAATTCAAGCTGCCGGTCTTCACTTTTGTCGATACGCCCGGAGCCTACCCGGGCATGGACGCCGAAGAGCGCGGGCAATCTGAAGCCATCGGACGCAACATTTTTGAGATGGCGCAGCTGGAGGTGCCCATCATCACCACTATCATTGGCGAGGGCGGCTCCGGCGGCGCGCTGGCGATTTCGGTCGCCGATCAGGTGGTGATGCTGCAGTATTCCATTTACTCGGTGATCAGCCCGGAAGGCTGCGCCTCTATCCTCTGGAAAACGTCTGAAAAAGCAGAAATCGCCGCCGAGGCACTGGGCATCACGGCCCATCGGCTCAAGGCGCTGGGCGTGATTGACAAAATCGTCAGTGAGCCGGTCGGCGGCGCGCACCGCGACCACAAACAGATGGCCGCCTTTCTGAAGCGAGCGCTGAACGACGCGTTCCGACAGGTGAGCGACTTGAAGGTCAAGGAGTTGCTGGACCGTCGCTACGACCGTCTGCAAAGCTATGGACGTTTCACTGACACCAAGGCCGAGGTCAGGTAATCCGGCCTCGGCTGCGCTGGCATCGCTGCCAGAGCCTTTCCCGACGCCCCTTGGCGTGGCTTATAGCGGCGGCGCCGACTCCACTGCATTGCTGTTGGCTGCGGCACCGTTATGGCCGGGCCAGGTTCGCGCCATTCACGTTCACCATGGCCTGCAAAAGGCTGCCGATGGATTTGTCAGCGTCTGCACATCAGTTTGCGCAGCGCTGCAGATTCCCTTGGTCGTGCGGCGGATCGATGCCAGGCATGCGGCTGGGGAGAGTCCTGAAGACGCAGCTCGCCAAGCCCGTTACGCTGCATTGGCCAGTGCGGCAATGGAGCTGGGACTGAAGGGCGTCTTGCTGGGCCAACATGCCGATGACCAGGTTGAGACGATGCTTCTCGCATTGAGCCGGGGTGCGGGTCTGCCCGGTCTGTCGGGCATGTCCGCGCAGTTTGATCGTGGGGGTATGTGCTTTTACCGACCACTGTTGCAGACCCCGGCTGCGGGTCTACGGGACTGGCTGGTCACGAAGCAAATCCCATTCGTGGACGATCGGAGCAATAAGGATCATCGCTATACCCGCAACCGTATCCGGCATCAGATTCTGCCGGTGCTGGAAGCGGCCTTTCCTCAATTTCGGGAAACGTTTGCTCGCAGTGCACAACACGCTGCGCAGGCGCAGCAGGTGCTTGCTGAAGTGGCTGCAGAAGACTTGCTGCGTATCGGCAGCCCGCCCACTATCACGTCGCTGCAGAGCCTGCCAATCGCCCGGCAAGCCAACG
>JANOLL010000044.1:0-8556 GCA_031419775.1 Polaromonas sp.
AATAAAAACCGCGACTCCAAAATGGGCCAGCAGCATGCCGTAGTAGCTGCCGGGTTGAGCCGCCATACGCGTGATCCAGCGCGGCGCGGGATGCTCCCTCAAGCGACTCAGCAAATTGAGCACAGCAGTGCTGGCGACCCAAGCCGCAAGCAGCAGGCCGAGCCCTGTCATGGGCGTCCAGCTGCCCAGTACCCACGGTGCGATCACCGCACTGGCTACGCTCACCGCCAGGGCCCACCGCAAGCGCTTGGCAAGGTCCATCACATCGGCTTGTCGCCAGCGTGTCATCGGCCCGACACCCATTAGAAACAGGGCGGGGGCAATGAGCGGAACAAACACAGCCGTGAAATAGGGCGGGCCGACCGAGAGTTTGCCCATGCCGAGGGCGTCAATGACCAGCGGATAGAGCGTGCCGAGCAGCACTGCTGCCGCGGCCACCAGCAGCAGCACATTGTTGGCCAGCAGCATGGATTCACGCGAAACCAGCTCGAAACTCCCGCCCAGACCGACCCGTGGTGCGCGCCAGGCAAACAGCGCCAATGAGCCACCGATCACGATCGCCAGAAAGCCAAGAATAAAGACGCCACGCGCCGGGTCGGTTGCAAACGCGTGGACCGAACTGAGTACCCCGGAACGGACGATGAAGGTGCCGAGCAATGACAGTGAAAACGTGAGAATGGCCAGCAAGGCCGTCCACATCTTGAAGCCGCCGCGCTTTTCCGTCACGGCCAGCGAATGCATCAATGCGGTGCCGACCAGCCAAGGCATAAAGGACGCATTTTCGACCGGGTCCCAAAACCACCAGCCGCCCCAACCCAGCTCGTAATAGGCCCAGAAGCTACCCAGCGCAATGCCGAAGGTCAAAAAGCTCCAGGCGACAGTGGTCCAGGGCCGTGACCAGCGGGCCCACGCGGCGTCGAGTCGGCCTGACAGCAGTGCGGCAATCGCAAACGCAAAGGCCACCACAAAGCCGACGTAGCCCATGTACAACATGGGAGGATGAATCACCATGCCGGGGTCCTGAAGCAGCGGGTTCAAATCCTTGCCATCGGCTGCGGCGGGCAGCAGGCGTTCAAAAGGGTTGGAAGTCAGCAGGGTGAAAAGCAGGAAGCCGCAGCTGATCAGACCCATCACGCCCAGCACGCGCGCCACCATGCGCTCGTCGAGTTGCTTTGAGAAGATAGACACTGCCAGGGTCCAGCCCGCCAAAATCAGCGACCACAACAAGATGGAGCCTTCGTGATTACCCCAAACGGCGGTGAACTTGTAGACCAGTGGCAAGCCAGAGTTGGAGTGGCGCGCCGCCAGCAGCACTGAAAAATCGTTCGTGATGAAAGCGTGGGTGAGGCAAACGTAGGCAATCAGCACAAACGCAAACTGCCCGCGCGCGGCGGGCCGAGCCAGGGCCATCCATGACGCGTTGCCGGTTTGAGCGCCCATCAGCGGCAAAACACTTTGTGCCAGGGCCAGGCTGAGCGCAATGATCAGTGCCAGATGTCCAAGTTCGTAAATCATGTTGGGAGTTAGGGTTTGGCCAGCAGGGTGGTGCTGGCTTGCTGGGGCGCTCCCGCCTGGGCATTTTTCAACGCCGCTGCGGCTTCGGGAGGCATGTAATTTTCATCGTGTTTGGCCAACACCTGGTCAGCTCGAAAAATGCCGTCTGTGCCCAGTTTTCCCTGAGCGACCACGCCCTTGCCCTCTTTGAATAAATCAGGCAGCAAGCCGGTATAGGTGACGGGGATTTTTTGCGCCAGGTCGGTCACCACGAAGCGGATCGTCAGCCCCTGGGGGTCGAGTTGCAGGCTGCCGGCTTCTACCAGTCCCCCGACGCGAAAGCTGCGATCGCGCGGTGCCTCGTTGGCAACGACCTGCGACGGACTGAAGAAAAAGACCAGATTACTGTTGAAGGCATTGAGGACCAGTGCACTCGCTACACCCAGGGCGCTCAGCCCGCAGCCGATGGCCACAGCGCGTTTGGTTCGTGCCTTCATGACGGTGTCTCCTGGGTATCCAGCGCCGCCTCGCGCATCAGCGACAGCCTTCGGACCTTGAGCAGGATGACCTCTGTCAACAGTGCCGCTGCGCACATGCCCAGCGAACTCCAGACGTAGAGTCCATATCCCCCCATGCTCAGGAAGTCTGCGAAGGTCCGTCCGATCATGCGGCACCCATCGCCGCGCGTGCCCAGTCCGTGTGACGCTCTCGCTCCAGCATGATGACGCGCACCCGCATCAACACCGCCGCGATGCAGTAGGCCCAAAAGGCCAGCGCCATCACCAGCATGCCGAGCAGCATGGGAGTGGCCATGCTGGAGCCTTCGGTCAGTGTGACCGACGCGCCCTGGTGCAGGGTGTTCCACCATTTCACCGAAAAATAAATGACGGGGACATTGACCACGCCCACCAGCGCCAGCAGGCCAGCAGCCCGGTCGGCGCGGCGAACGTCGTCAATCGAGGCATGTAGTGACATAAATCCGATATATAAAAAAAGCAGCACCAGTTCAGAAGTCAGGCGGGCGTCCCAAACCCACCAGGTCCCCCAGGTGGGCTTACCCCATAGCGCGCCGGTCCACAGTGCCAGAAAGGTCATGAGCGCGCCTGTGGGCGCCAGCGCGCAGGCCATCATGGATGACAGCCTCGAATTGAAAATCAGCCCGGCACCAGCCCATCCGGCCATGGCGAGATACAGAACCATTGACATCCAGGCGGTCGGTACATGCACAAAAATAATGCGGTAGGCATCACCTTGTTGGGCATCAGTAGGTGCCAACCACAAGCCAAGGTAAAGGCCGACCGCGGCCAACACCATGCCAGCGGCGGCAAACCACGGAATCATCCGCGCCGCCAGCGGGTAAAAACGTTGCGGCGCAGCGTAACGAAACCAGTTGATATCACCCGACCGCATATGAAAAATCTCCCAAGCCCAATTTTACCCAGTCGTCATTCCATCGCTATTCGCAGGGCCGTTGCTGCCACCATGGGCGCGGAAGCCAGAGCCAGAACCAGCAATGCGCCCAGCAATGAAAAATAAGCGCCTGTGCCCAGTCCGGCGGCATAAGCCTCGACCGAACCCGCGCCAAAGATCAGCACGGGTATACACAAGGGCAGCACCAGTAAGGACAGCAGCATCCCGGCACCCCGCAGGCCTACAGTCAGTGCCGCACCGATGGCCCCCAGCAAACTGAGAATGGGCGTACCCAGCAGCAGTGAAATCATCAGCACGGCTGTCGCGGACAGAGACAAGTCAAACTGCAGCGCCAGCATTGGGGAAATCAGCACCAGCAACAGGCCGGAGGCGATCCAGTGCGCGAAGATTTTGGCCAGTATCAGCAGTGCCAGCGGGTGGGACGACAACAGCAGTTGCTCAAGCGTTCCGTCTTGATAGTCATCGGCAAAGAGCCGGCCCAGTGACAGCATCGATGCCAGCAGCGCCGCGACCCAGACCACGCCGGGCGCCAGGCTGCGCAGCAATTGGGCATCGGGCCCGATGCCAAGAGGGAAAAGACTCACCACCATCACAAAAAAAACCAGCGCCGCCAGCGTGTCAGCGCGTCGGCGAAGCGCAATCCGCAGGTCTCGTTGGACGAGGCAGCACATGCCGCTCCACGCGCCAACCGGCGCTGTTGCGGTCACCCTGGCGGAACTCACAGCGCGAGGTCCTGCTGTCGGACGGTATCGAGCACAACGTCCTGGTGACTGGTCAGCACAACGATGCCGGCTTGCTGCAAGTGCGCCTGGATCAGGTTTGCCAACCATTGCGTCGCCTTGTCGTCCAGGGCGTTGAAGGGCTCATCGAGCACCCATAAGCAAGGCTGATGCGAGGACCGGTGTGCCAGCCCAAGGCGCGCCAGTGCGCTTCGCTTTCGTTGGCCCTGCGACAAACGACGCACGGGTGTGTGGTGGTGACCAAGGAGTCCGGCATCATCGAGGGCCTGCCGGGCAGCCAGTGGATCAATCCGGTCCCCACCCAGCAGGCAGGCAGCCTGCAAGTTCTCGAGTGGCGACAAATCATCCTTTAGGGCAGCGGCGTGACCCAAAAAAACCAGCTCGCGAGAAAAGTCTTCTTTTAAGGCGCTTATTTTTTGGCCGTTCCACAGCACATGGCCTTGAGACGGCTCCAACAATCCGCACAGCATACGGAGCAAGCTGGTTTTGCCCGCACCGTTTGAGCCTTTAACCCGCAGTAGATCGCCCGCACACAGCTTCCGGTGAATCTCCCGGAAAAGAGTGCGTCCACCGCGTTCGCAGGTCAGACCGTCAAGCTGGAGTGCAGGGGAACCAGTTCCGGACGTAGCCCGGACTTCGTGCTGAATGTCTGTTAGTTTGTCCAAACGAAGGTCCGATGTGATGGACCAATTTTAGGGCAGCACGAAAGGCCCAAAAAAAACGCCTCCCATCGCGGATGGGATCTCGGATTTGCGCTACGTCCTGTTGCGGCGATCGGGCGGGTGGGCGCGATCACCGCCCGGCCTTATGCTGCCTTTTTGACGTAAGCGGTGCACCAGCCCTTGGCTGCCACTTGTTTGCCAGCAAACAGGGGGCAGGCACCACCCACGTCTTTTGCCTTGCCAGCATACAACTGGCAGTTGCTGCACTTTTGCTCAGCGGCGTGCTTGGGGTATTTCTTGGCATCGACCTTGATGCTGTCGGCAGCGTAGCCCAGAGCCGCTGCTTGGGGGTCCTTTTCGTCCACCATGGGCGCGGCCTGAGCCATGACCTGGGTCGCGGCCAGTCCCGATACGCCGACTGCGGCTTGCATAAAGAAGATGCGACGGGTGGTATTTTTCATGGTGACCTCGTGATGTAAATGGAACTGACAACAGTAAAATTCTTTAACGACGGCCGAGATATTGCCACAAAAAAGACTAACCCGTCTTTTTATCTACCGCATGGTCACCGCCTTAGTCGGGATTGCCTCTCGGTTTTGATGCGGGGCCAAAGTAATGGTCTGCATTCCACCGCGACCCCTGACTTCACGACCCTGGCTTGCGCGCTTCATATCGTTTCATCAGTGGCGTGACGGATATCCCGTGTGCGACCACCGAGGCGACGACCACCGCGAGCGTGATGGACAACAGCCGCTCAGCCAAAACGGGTTCGATGCCGTGACTGATCGCGTAGAGCAGGTAATAGAGCGAGCCGATACCGCGAATGCCAAACCAGCCCATCAATCGGCGCTGTGAGCTTTTGATCGGTGTACCGACCAGCCCAATCACCACCGCCAGCGGTCGTATCACCAAAAAAAGCACAGGAATGAACCAGAGAACCTCGCTGCGAAACTTCACGGTTGCCAACAAAACGCCCACCGCCAGCACAATGCCCAATTCCGCAAAGCGTTCGAGCTGACCATTAAAACGGGCAACTTGACGCATCATGTAGGCTGGGGCTTCTGCGCCGGACGCCTGATGGTCCGCTGCACTCAGATCGGCGGGCGCGGTGGGCGTCTGACCCAGGTCGGATTCATCGACGCGGCGTAGCGCCAAGCCGGCCGCAAACACCGCCAGAAACCCATAGGTATGACTCACCAGAGCCAAGCCATAGGTCAGTGCAATCAGGCCGAGCGCGATGAATTCATCGGAGCCCAGGGCCTCCCGGTGCCGCATGCGAAGGTAAATTACCGCGCGGCCCACCAGCATGCCCATCAGGTAGCCCAGGCCCAGGCCGCCGCTCACTGCCCAGATAACGTCCAGTGCCCACCAGCGCCAGCCGTGTTGGCCCAGCTCATGCAGGCCCAGCAAGCCCAGCCCGAGCATGACCAGCGGAAAAGCCGTACCGTCGTTCAGGCCGCCCTCGCCGGTCAGGCCAAAGCGCAGGCGGTCGCGGTCGCCAGGATTGATCACCTGGATGTCGGAGGCCAGCACCGGGTCAGTGGGCGCCAAGATCGCGCCCAGCAAAATCGCTGCGCCCAGAGGCAGGCCCATCAGCCCGACGCCGAGCGCGGTGATCGCCAGGACCGTAACCAGCATCGACACCGTGGCCAGTTGCACCGGAATCCGCCAGCGTCTGTCCGCCAGGGGCAATTCCAGTTTCATTCCTGCGGTAAACAGAGAGATCAACACCGCCACTTCCGTCAGCCGCTCGAGCAGTGCCACGTTTTGCATGGCATCGAGCTGGAGCAGGCCCCAGCCTGATGGCCCGATGGCCACGCCCACGCCAAGGTAGAGCATGGCCGCGCTCAGCGGCAGACGGGCCAGGTAAGAGCCGCCCAGCGTCATGCCAATCAGGAGCAGGCCGACCACGATGCAGCCCAGCGTGAACAAGGTCGGTTCGGTCATAGGTCGGGCTTAAAACCGGGGCTCATGATGACCCGACCCCTGCCCGGGCGCGCGGTCAAGGCAGCCTGCGCAAAACAAAGGGCACGTCAGGTGCATCGGCCGGGGCGCTGCGACTGGTGTCCCTCCAGGTGCCGCGGATCACCTGGCCGCAAGAGTCTGCCACCAGTTCACCATTCCAGGCGCCCGTAATGCTCAGGCTGTCGGACGATTCATCGAGCATCAAAATGCCTTGCTCCAGGTCGCCGGCCAGCTCCGCCTTGGCGGCATGGCCGGCGACTTTTGGCGAGCCGCTGTAGGCCCCCAGATCGCGGTTGACGCTACCGGCCAAGCTTTCCGAAAATTCTGCATGCTGCTCCAGCAGCAGGGTGGCCGTCACCGGCAGCCCTTCCGGCGGATTCATGAAACGCGCGCCCCACGTGCCATACAAGTGGGCCGCCTTCATGCTCTGGGCGGTAGGGCAGTTGCCCGGTGGCTGTGCGGGTGCTATTTCAGGCGTCAATTTTAGATCGTTTTGGCCTATAGCCCAAGTATTCAGGCAGAGTAATGCTACTAAACTAATAGCAATTCGGTAGACGGCTCGATTCTGATCTGGCTCCATGGGTGATGTCCTTTCAAACACGGATCAACCGGGGGCGCGCTGCGCCTCAGCCAGCGTTTGTGCCGTTGCATTATCCAGTGCGCGCTTGGCAAACTCGGCCCGCAGTGCCCTGAGTTTTTCGCGCGGATCTTCCCTGACCGTGGCTTGGTCGAGGGCCATCTCTGCAATAAATCGGCTGGGAATGCCAGCAATGGTGTCGCGGCCCTTTTTTCGGCGACGCAGCCAGTTCACCGACAGCGTGCGTTGGGCGCGGGTGATGCCAACATACATCAGCCGGCGCTCTTCCTGCAGCCTCAGTGCGATGTTTTCGGTTTTGCCGGGATCGCTGCCGTCGTCTTCTTCCGGCTTGAACGGCAGCAGGCCTTCGACGCAACCGGCCAGCACCACATGCGGCCACTCCAGTCCTTTGGCTGCATGCAGTGTGGACAGCGTCACCACGTTCTGGTCGCCCTCACGCTCATTGAGGGTTGACAGCAGCGCAATGGTCTGGACCACCTCAAGCAGGGTTTTGGTCGGTGCTTCGATGATGGCGCCGGCGCTGTCGCCCAGTTGCCCGCCGCAGCGCTGGGCCATCCAGTCGCAAAAATCCATCACATTGGTCCATCGCGCGGCGGCCAGTTTTTCGCTGTCTTCCGCGTCGTAAAGGTGTTTTTCATAGTCGATCTCCTTAAGCCAGTCGAGCAAAAAAACTTTGGCAGCCTCGGCTCCAACCGTGCGCTTGGCGCGGTGTTCCAGATCGTTGAGACAGCGGCCAAACTCATGCAGGGAACCGACCGCCTTGGCGGGCAGCGCCGAACCCAGTGAGTTGCTGAACAGCGCCTCAAACAGGCTGAGTTTGTAGCGGCTGGCAAACCCGCCCAGCGCGCCCAGGGTGGTGTGACCGATGCCGCGCTTGGGGGTGGTGACAGCACGTAAAAATGCCGGGTCGTCATCGTTGTTGCTCAGCAGGCGCAGCCAGCTGCACAGGTCCTTGATTTCAGCCCGGTCAAAAAAGCTTTGACCGCCCGACACCTTGTAGGGAATGTTGGCCTTGCGAAAGGCTTTTTCAAACGGCTTGGCCTGGTGGTTGGCGCGGTATAGCACGCAAAAATCTTTCCAGTCGCGGTACTGCTCGCCTTCGACCTGCAAGGTGCCTTCTGCGCGCAGGCTTTGAATGCGCGCCACGACCCGCTCGGCCTCGTGTTCTTCGCTGTCGCAGTCGACCACGCGCACCGGTTCGCCTTCCCCGAGTTCGCTGAACAGGGTCTTGGGAAACAGCTTGGGGTTGGGCCCAATCACGTTGTTAGCGGCGCGCAAAATCGCGCTGGTCGAGCGGTAGTTTTGCTCCAGCTTGACCACTTTCAGATTTGGATAGTCCTGCGGCAGACGTTTCAGGTTGTCCAGCGTGGCACCGCGCCAGCCATAGATCGACTGGTCGTCGTCACCGACAGCAGTGAACCGGCCCTGCGGCCCCACCAGCAGCTTGAGCACTTCGTACTGGGTAGCGTTGGTGTCCTGGTATTCGTCGACCAGCACATGACGCAGACACGCCTGCCACTTGCTGCGCACGGCTTCATGCGCTTGCAGCAGTTTCAGCGGCAACCCGATCAGATCGTCAAAGTCCACGCTCTGGTAGGCGCTCAAACGCTCTTCGTAGCGGGCCATGATGCGGGCAATCAGACGTTCTTCATCGCCAGCGGCCTGT
>JANOLL010000045.1:0-5993 GCA_031419775.1 Polaromonas sp.
TGCCGCTGGCGCGCACTGTAACCGGCCTGCACCCGCCACCACAGCAAGGCCACCGCATCCGCCGCGTCGACCGCCAGCGGGCCGACCACGGCCACAGCAAAGTCAAAGCGAGGGGCCGGCAACTCGCCGTGGTTGGGGTCATAAAAATCATCGAGAACGTTGATGCCGCCGCAAAAAACAATGCGCTGGTCCACCACGCACAGTTTGCGGTGCAGCCGGCGCCAGCGGTCGGGCCGTAACAGACCCAGTCCGCCGAGCCGGGTTCCCAGGGGCGAATAGACACACCACTGTACGCCGGCGGCCCTGATTTTTTCATGCCACTCGGGGCTCAGGGTTCCCGAACCAATGCCATCGACCAGAACCTGCACCGTGACACCGCGGTTGGCCGCCCGAATCAGGGCCTCGGCCACCTCCCGGCCCTTGCCGTGAACGTCAAAGATATAGGTTTCGAGCTGAATCCAGCTCACTGCCTGGTCCATGGCCTGGATCAGAGCTGGAAAAAAGGCCTGCCCACCCTGCAACAATTGCAAGTCCGGCGGCGCTGGTGAAGGACTCATTCCCCAAGCTTACGCTGCGAACTGCGGCAGCAGCAACACCGCCTCGGCGTTGGACGGCGAAAAGCACAGATCTGCAGCGGCCAGAGCCGGTAACCATTGCCACGCGGTGTGTTCACGCGGGCTGATCCTGACAGCCGTGCCCGGGGCAACACACAGACTGAAGACGTGCTCGGTGTTGTGTGTGACGTCTGGCGCGTAACGATGACGCCAGGCGGGATAGATCTCGTAGCGGTTGCACAGCCTCCAATCCAGAAACTGCGCGCCATCAGTCTGGATACCGGTTTCTTCGAACACCTCACGCCGGGCGGTCTCCAGCAGGGGTTCGCTTAAGTCGTCGCGCGAGCCGGTGACGCTCTGCCAGAAATCGGGGTGGTCAGCACGCTCCAGCAACAAGACGTCGTGCTGCGGCGTGTGGATCACCACCAGAACAGACTCGGGGAGCTTGAAGTTTTTCACATCCGCCTCGCCTGCCGCACCGAACTGAGCGGTGTCGGCGCAAGGCAATCAGACGGCTTGAGGCGTCCGCAGACGAATATGCAATTCGCGCAACTGTTTGTCATCAACCGGGCTGGGTGCATGTGTCAGCAAGCACTGTGCGCGCTGAGTTTTCGGAAAAGCAATCACGTCGCGAATCGACTCGGCACCCGTCATCATGGTCACGATGCGGTCCAGTCCAAAGGCCAGACCACCGTGGGGCGGTGCGCCGTACTGCAAGGCATCGAGCAGAAAACCGAACTTTTCCTGTGCCTCTTCAGGGCCGATCTTTAGCGCATCAAACACCTTGCTCTGTACATCGGCACGGTGGATACGGACTGATCCACCGCCCAGCTCCCAACCATTGAGCACCATGTCGTAGGCCTTGGCGATGCATCTGCCTGGGTCAGTGTCCATCCAGTCCTCATGTCCGTCCTTGGGCGCGGTGAACGGATGATGCACGGCGCTCCAGCGCTGGCCGTCCTCGTCAAACTCGAACATCGGGAAATCCACCACCCAGAGCGGCTTCCAGCCAGTGGTAAACAGACCGGATTTTTTACCGAACGCGCTGTGACCCACTTTCAGACGCAGGGCGCCCATGCTGTCGTTGACGATCTTGGCCTTGTCTGCACCAAAGAAAATAATGTCACCGTTGGCAGCGCCGGTGCGCTTAACGATTTCAGCCAACGCAGCGTCGTGAAGATTCTTGACGATAGGACTTTGCAATCCGTCGCGGCCGGTACTCACGTCATTGACCTTGATCCAGGCCAGGCCCTTGGCGCCGTAAATTTTCACAAACTCGGTGTAGCCATCGATTTCACCACGGCTCATTTCAGAACCACCCGGCACACGCAGAGCAACCACGCGGCCACCCGGTGTGGTGGCGGGCGTGCTGAACACCTTGAAGTCGACCGCGGCCATCACATCGGTCAGTTCAGTAAATTCCAGATTCACCCGCAGATCGGGCTTGTCCGAGCCGTAGCGGTGCATCGCATCGGCATAAGCCATCACCGGGAACTCGCCCAAGTCGGTGTCGAGCACGGTCTTAAAAATAGTGCTGATCATGCGCTGGAACAGGTCGCGAATCTCTTGCTCACCCATGAATGAGGTCTCGATATCGATCTGCGTGAATTCAGGCTGGCGGTCGGCGCGCAGGTCTTCGTCGCGAAAGCATTTGGTGATCTGGTAGTAGCGGTCGAAGCCCGCGACCATCAATAGCTGTTTGAAAAGTTGCGGGCTCTGGGGCAGCGCAAAGAACATCCCGTCATTGACACGGCTGGGCACCAAGTAATCGCGCGCACCTTCTGGCGTGCTCTTGGTCAGCATCGGCGTTTCGATGTCAATGAACCCGTTCGCATCGAGAAACTTGCGGGTTTCCATCGACACCCGGTAGCGCAGCATCAAGTTGTTTTGCATGTACGGGCGGCGCAGGTCCAACACGCGGTGCGTCAGTCGGGTGGTCTCCGACAGGTTGTCGTCTTCCAGCTGGAATGGCGGCGTGACGCTGGCGTTGAGCACCGTCATGTCGTGACACAGCACTTCGATCTTGCCGCTTTTCAGGTTATCGTTGACCGTGCCTGCAGGACGCGCGCGCACCACACCTTTGATCTGGATGCAAAACTCGTTTCGCACGCCCTCAGCGGTCTTGAACATGTCGGCACGGTCAGGGTCACACACCAGCTGCACATAGCCCTCGCGGTCACGCAGATCGACAAAAATCACGCCGCCATGGTCTCGCCTGCGGTTGACCCAACCGCACAGGGAGACGGTTTGTCCCATCAGGGCCTCGGTCACCAGACCACAATAATTCGTTCGCATTTGGGAAACCATGGGCATCGTTCAATTCGCTTGTAATCAGCTTGCAGTGCAGAGGAGGAGGCAAATGTCAGGCCGAAAAACCTGAGGCTTATTGCAGCTTGCCAGTTTTAGGGTTGGCGGCGCTACCGGGCACCACCACGCCCATCGAAATCACATAGGTCAGGGCTTCATCGACACTCATTTTCAGTTCGATGCAGTCCTCACGTTTGAGCATGACGAAATACCCGCCGGTTGGATTCGGCGTGGTCGGGACATACACACTGAGGTAGTCGCCCGGCACATGATTGGAAACTTCACCACCCGGCACACCGGTCTGAAAGGCGATGGTCCAGACCCCTTCGCGGGGCCATTGCACGAGCACCGCCTTGCGGAAGGCGTTGCCGTTTTCCGAAAAAAGCGTGTCCGAGACCTGCTTTACGCTCGAATAGATCGACCGGACAATGGGAATGCGAAAGAGCAGAAGATCCCACCACACCACCAGCTTTTTACCGAAAAAATTGCTGGCGAGCGCGCCAATCAACAGCACGATGGCCAGTACCAGCAAGACGCCGAAACCAGGGATGTGAAAGCCGATCAGTTTGTCAGGATGCCAGGACTCCGGAAGAATCAGCAGCGTTCGATCCAGCGAGCCCACGATCCAGTCGAGCACCCAGACCGTGATGCCCAGCGGTACCAGCACCAGCAGACCCGCAAGCAGCCATTTGCGAACAGCCGCCATCATGCTATCCCTTTGGCAGGGGGTGATTTCGCGCTGGTCGCCGGTGCGGGGGCTGAGGCGCCAGCCGGAGCAGTCGATGACGCGGTGCTGGGCACGGCCGGCACGGAATTAGCCGACGCCCCAGCAGAAGCCTGCCCCTCACCCCCGCTGGCAACCGATGCCGGCGCGGCAGGCTCGGGGTCCTTGCCAGCAACGGCGCCTGCGGCGGCTCCATTTTTAAAGTCGGTCACGTACCAACCCGATCCTTTGAGCTGAAACCCAGCGGCCGTGACCTGCTTGGTGAACGCAGCAGCGCCGCATTGCGGACATTCGGTCAGCAGCGGATCTGACATTTTTTGCAAAACGTCTTTGGCATGCCCGCAGGACTCACATTTGTAGGCGTAAATAGGCATGGTGAGCGATGTTTGTCCGAGTGGATTCGCCCCCGGAGAAGCCGGGTTGCAAAACCCTCAATTATAGGCGCTGACCAAGCTGCCAACAGGCTCTCGATGCTGACGCCGGGCAGTCAAATGCTGGAGAGCAGTGGCTGGCCTAAAAAATACGGATCCTGACAAGCATCTGCATGGCAAGCAGGCCAAGAATAAAACCCATGCCACCGTAAACCAAATTTTGGAGCAGCCTGTTGGTGCGCTTTTGCTCTGCCAGCAAGTCGAGCAGCTCGCGCCGGTTGGACGTGGGTTGCTCCTTGAGGTAGTGCGCCAGCAGGCGCGGCAGAGCTGGCAACAGCTTGGCGTAGGCAGGTGCCTCAGCCTTGAGTTGGGCGAACAATTTTTCAGGCCCCACCTGCTCGATCATCCAGCGTTCAAGAAAGGGCTTGGCAGTGCTCCATAAATCGAGGTCCGGATCCAGTTGACGCCCCAGGCCCTCAATGTTGAGCAGGGTTTTTTGCAGCAGCACCAGTTGCGGTTGAATCTCGACCTGAAAGCGGCGCGAGGTCTGAAACAGCCGCATCAACACCATTCCCAACGAAATTTCCTTGAGTGGCCGATCAAAGTAGGGTTCACAACAGGCTCGAATCGCGGCCTCCAGTTCGTCCACGCGGGTGGTGGCGGGGACCCAGCCCGACTCGATGTGCAGTTCCGCCACGCGTTTGTAGTCACGGCGAAAAAAAGCGCTGAAGTTTTGCGCCAGATATTCCTTGTCGATCTCCGTCAGCGTGCCGACGATGCCGAAATCGAGCGAGATGTAGCGACCGAACGTTACGGGCTCCAGGCTGACCTGGATGTTGCCAGGATGCATGTCCGCATGAAAAAACCCGTCGCGAAACACTTGGGTGAAGAAAATAGTGACACCGTCACGCGAGAGCTTTTTCATGTCCACGCCGGCATCGCGCAAACGGCGCGTCTGGCTGATCGGCACACCCTTCATGCGCTGCATCACCATGACATTGGGCATGCAGAAATCCCAGACCATTTCAGGAATCATCACCAGGTGGAGATCCTGCATGTTGCGGCGCAATTGCGCGGCATTGGCGGCCTCGCGCAACAGGTCGAGTTCGTCGTGCAAATACTTGTCGAACTCTGCGACGACTTCGCGCGGCTTCAAGCGCTTGCCATCGACAGACGCCCCTTCCACCCAGCCGGCCATCATATGCATCAGGGCCAGGTCTTTTTCGATCGCCGGGAGCATGTTGGGCCTGAGCACCTTGACGGCAACCTCCCGGCCGCCTGGAAGCGTCGCGAAGTGAACCTGGGCAATCGACGCGCTGGCTACTGGGGTGTGGTCAAACGACTCAAAAATGTTTGCCAGTGGCCGGCCAAATGCTTTTTCAATGATGGCCACTGCCACAGCCGAGTCAAACGGTGGCACGCGGTCCTGCAAGCGGGCGAGCTCATCGGCGATATCCGGAGGCAGCAGGTCGCGCCGGGTCGACATGACCTGTCCAAATTTCACAAAAATTGGACCGAGCCCTTCCAGCGCCAAGCGCAGACGCTCACCGCGCGGCGTTTTGAAGTTGCGCCCGACTGACACCACGCGGCGCAACAAAACCATGGAAGCGTTTTCAAAGCCCGAGAGCACCAGTTCGTCGAGGCCAAAGCGAAATACCGTCCAGATGATGAACGCACCCCTGAAAACCCGCGTCATGGACGCGCCTTGCCAGCGTCGGGAGTAAAGGAGGATGGGGTGGCGTATGTGGGTGACTGCGCCGCGGCGGAGGGCGAAGCTGATCTGCCGGGCCACATGGTCGAAAACTGCTTGAATCCTGCCAGCAGGCGGCGCCCGGCGTCCGCGAGGGCGTGGGCAGGAATGTCGCCCACCACGCGTGACAAGTCTTCTTCCACATCCCAACGCAGGTTCTCGGCCAGCCAGCCCAACTCGGCCGCCAACTGCACATCGCCTTCGATGGTGACGGGTGGTCGTTTGCCATCAAGTACCGACTGGAACACGGCCAACGGCGAGTCGCCAGCGATGACCACCCGCAAATC
>JANOLL010000046.1:0-1679 GCA_031419775.1 Polaromonas sp.
ATGACCACCATCCTCCAAAACCTCCCCCTGGGCCAAAAAGTCGGCATCGCGTTTTCAGGCGGTCTCGACACCAGCGCTGCGCTGCACTGGATGAAGCTCAAGGGCGCGATTCCTTACGCCTACACCGCCCACCTCGGCCAGCCTGACGAACCCGACTACGACGAGATTCCGCGCAAGGCGCTGCAGTACGGCGCTGAAAAGGCCCGGCTCATCGACTGTCGCAGCCAGCTTGCCGCCGAGGGCATCGCCGCGCTGCAGGCCGGCGCATTTCACATTTCCACTGCCGGCGTAACCTACTTCAACACCACCCCGCTGGGCCGTGCGGTGACAGGCACCATGCTGGTATCGGCGATGAAGCAGGACGACGTCAACATCTGGGGCGACGGCAGCACCTACAAGGGTAACGACATCGAGCGTTTTTACCGCTATGGCCTGCTGACCAACCCCGCCCTGCAAATCTACAAGCCCTGGCTGGACCAGCAGTTCATTGACGAATTGGGTGGCCGTACCGAGATGTCGGCCTTCATGACGCAGGCCGGCTTTGGCTACAAGATGTCGGCCGAAAAAGCCTACTCGACCGACTCCAACATGCTGGGCGCGACGCACGAGGCCAAAGACCTCGAACAGCTGAGTAGCGGCATGACCATCGTCAACCCCATCATGGGCGTGGCGTTTTGGAAGGACGAGGTTGACGTCAAGCGTGAAGAAGTCACCGTGCGCTTTGAAGAAGGCCAGCCCGTAGCCCTGAACGGCAAACGTTTTGATAAGCTGGTCGAGCTGATACTTGAGGCCAACCGCATCGGCGGGCGCCATGGCTTGGGTATGAGCGACCAGATTGAAAACCGCATCATCGAAGCCAAGAGCCGCGGCATTTACGAAGCGCCCGGCTTGGCGCTGCTGTTTATTGCCTACGAGCGCCTGATCACCGGCATCCACAACGAAGACACCATCGAGCAATACCGCATGAATGGCAAGCGGCTAGGCAGGCTTTTGTACCAGGGCCGATGGTTCGATCCGCAGGCCATCATGCTGCGCGAAACGGCTCAGCGCTGGGTCGCCCGCGCCATCACTGGAGAGGTGACACTGGAGTTGCGACGCGGCAATGATTATTCGATTTTGAACACCGTTTCCGAGAACCTGACCTACCAGCCCGAGCGGCTGAGCATGGAGAAAGTCGAAGGCGCTTTCACCCCGCTCGACCGCATTGGTCAATTGACCATGCGCAACCTGGACATCATTGACACCCGGGACAAGCTCGGCATTTACAGCCGCGCGGGACTGCTGTCCCTGGGCCAGGACGGCGACTTTTTGCGCCTCAGCCAGTCAAACGATTAGTAAGCGACATAAGGCCCCACCCCCGACGGCGTGCTTTTGCCGTCCAGGGCTGTGGCGATAGGGCGGCCGTAAAAGAAGGGCAAGCCAAAGTCAAAGTTGACGTTGTTGCCTATTGGTGCGGCCAGGGTGCTGAAAGCGGTAGCGCTAGGGTCAGAAAACAAGGCACCCGCATTCGATACCGAGAAGTTGGCGGTGCGCGCTACCCCATTGGTCCCGGTGTTCGTGGCTTGCAAGGGCGTGTTGGCAGCCGGGCAATACCACTCCACCGCACAAATCGGGAAATCCGACACCCCAAAGAACAGCCCATTGCTGCCGGAATCAAAAAAACTTTCGCGAAGCGTGCG
>JANOLL010000047.1:0-1850 GCA_031419775.1 Polaromonas sp.
CATAGTGCGCTCTTGCGGGTCATGCGCGCGCGCGGGGTGCAGCGTCTTCAAAGCGTAGAGCTTTTGGGTCTGCATGGCCCTGACCTGGTACATCACATTGATGCCGTTGTCAGCCACCAGCGCGGTTACAGTCAAGCCGTCCAGCGTGTCGCCCAGCTTGAGCCGCGCCGGCGTTGGCAGCGCCAGCGACTTGCAATTTTCGTCCTGCAGGTTGGCATCGAGCAGGCCCAGCACCCGCACCACCAGCGCGGTAGCGTTGTCCTGGCTGCCAGCGGTCAGCGCAGCGTCGACCAGTTGCCGACTCAGTTGCTGTGCGCCGTCATTGGCCTGTTTGACAAGTGTCAGCAGCCGCTTGGCGGGCAGCGAACCATAAACGCCGTCGGTCAACAACACGAACACATCGCCAACTTCGAGCTCGCCCTGGGAATAGTCAACGACCAGGGTGTCTTCGGCCCCAACGCAGCGCAGCAGCTGGTGCCGCATATCCGGGTGGTCGACCGCGTGATCACTGGTGAGCTGGGTCAAGATGCCGGCGCGCAGCAGGTAGGCCCGCGAATCACCTACATGGGCCAGCGCGTACGACTGCCCGCGCAGCACCACAGCGGTCAGGGTGGTGAGGCCGATCGCCGGATGCCTGCGCCGGTTGACGCCAGCCAGCCACGCATTTTGGGCGCCGATGATGCGGTCAAGCGCAACGGTAGTGTCCCAGGTTTCAGGCGTGCCGTAGTAGTCGCGGACCAGACTGGTCACAGTGGTTTGCGCGGCTTCCTTGCCCATGCCGCCCGTGCTGACGCCATCGGCAATCGCGACGATGGAGCCCATACCTTCTTGCCCCGGGTCGGGCAGCATGGCGGCGCAAAAATCCTCGTTGCTGTCTTTGCGCCCGGCCAGCGTTGCAAACCCGATGTCTATTTCAAAAGCCATGCACCAAGGTTAGCAAGACTCATGCCCAATGTTGGTGCGCCGACTGCATCATGCATGGCATGGTGCTTGCACCGTATGCAGCCAACCTACTGGAGTGAAGCGATGAAAAAATCAAAACTGGTGATGGTCGGCAACGGCATGGCCGGCGTGCGCACACTGGAAGAATTGATCAAGGTCGCACCCGAGCTGTACGACATCACGGTGTTTGGCGCCGAACCACACCCCAATTACAACCGGATTTTGCTCAGCCCGGTGCTGGCCGGCGAACAAACGCTGGACGAGATCGTGCTCAACAGTTGGGACTGGTACACCGACAACCACATCACACTGCACGCGGGCAAAAAAGTCATCAAGATCGATCGCATCAAGCGCATCGTTTATGCCGACGACGGCACCGAGGAAGAATACGACCGCCTGCTGATGTGCACCGGCTCCAACCCCTTCATCCTGCCGATTCCCGGCAAAGACCTGGAAGGCGTGATTGCCTACCGCGACATTGCCGATACCAACGCGATGATCGATGCAGCCAGCAAATACAAAAAAGCCATCGTCATCGGCGGCGGCCTGCTGGGCCTGGAGGCTGCGAACGGCTTGATGCTGCGCGGCATGGATGTCAGCGTGGTGCACGTGATGCCCACACTGATGGAACGCCAGCTCGACAGCGTGGCCGGCAAGCTGCTGCAAAAGTCGCTGGAAGACCGAGGCCTGAAGTTTCTGATGGGCGCGCAAACCCAGGAACTGGTGGGCGATAGAGACGGCGGCAAGGCTGGCCGCGTTACCTGCATCAGGTTCAAAGACGGCACCGAGCTGGCCACCGACCTGGTGGTGATGGCGGTCGGCATCCGGCCCAACACGCAGCTGGCCGAGTCGATGCGCCTCTACTGCAACAAGGGCATCGTGGTCAACGACACCATGCAGACGGTGAC
>JANOLL010000048.1:0-2081 GCA_031419775.1 Polaromonas sp.
GACAAGCCCGCCGAGCAGTTGACGCGCAGCAAAACCGAGCGTCGGGTCCGATCGGACCAGCACAAAAAACATCGCGCCCAGGCCGATAAAGGCCCCAGCCAGGACGCTCAACATCAAAAACGGAAGCAGCGGCAGCTTGGCCTTGGCCACACCCACGGCTTCAACCCGCGCGGCAATCTCCCGGGGCGCGTAAGCGTCAAAGCCAAAGATTTCAGACATGGCGAGTCCCCAAATTACGCTACCACTGTTATATCGCCAGTTATGCTGTCAATAAGCTTCTAGCCCATATAAACCGTGGGCTATAAGCTATAAATTCAGGAGCGATCTTTCTGGAACACCGCCTAAAAGGCTGACTCCAGGTAGCTGTAAATATAGTTGGAGCCGCCGTCCACATTGCCCAGCAATCGCGATGCGCCAAAAATGCCCGAGCGGTGCGACACACCCAAACCAATATAGGTGTTTTTCAGACTGCGCGATCCCAGCAGGTCGCCCAGGCTGACGTCGAGGGTCGGGTCCAGGTACTGCAGCAGGCGCGAGGTGGTTTTGCCGGTCTGGCTCGAGATTTCGGTGTAAGGCACCCTTTGCGCAGCAGACAAACCCACGCCCAGACCCAGCCTGGTTTTCACCCGATCGCTCCAGGGAAATCCGTAATAGGTGGCTTTCATGAAGACATCGAGCTGCGCGCCATTGGCTTGCAAGCCGCGGTCATTGTGGTGAATCAGACCGACGTAGCCAGCCACATCGACTGGCCAGCCGTTGAGCTGGTCGATAAACGGTTTACCTACTTGTATACCCGTGATGCTGGTGGCGTTTGTGGTGGCGACCGACAGGCAGCGCGCCGTGATGATGCGGGCCAGATGGCAACCATTTTCAGTGGCCTTGCCGTACAGCAGCTTGAAATAAGTCAGCGAGCTGTCTTCGGTCGGCTGCCGGGCGCGACTGCCAAAATCGTAGACTGCGCCGATATACACCGCCGGTAGCACACGCTTTTGCACGATGGGGCTGTTCTTCACCGTGTTGCCCAGCATGGTGGCCGATACGCCACCGAGCAATCGCCAGCGCTCCGAGATATCGTATGAGCCGTACAGCCCGATCTGGCTGTTGACGCCTGCGCCGGGCGCGTAGGCCGGTCGGCCAGCCGTCACCTCGTCGGGCAGAACACCGTAGTAATAGTTATTCAGTTTGGCGCTCCGCACAGACAGGCTTAGCGTGGGGCGCAGCGACAAGGCGCCAGAGCGCCATTCGTAGCTGTAACCCAGACGCGCCTCGCTACCTCGGGAGGTATCGCCAATATCGTGAACAAACTCAGCCTGCACGGTACCCCAGGGCTGGCGATAACGGTAGGAAAGCCCCAGGTCAATGCCCGAGTCGCGCGGGGCCATGCCTGCGAGGCTGGGGGGGAGTCGGGAAGTTGGGAAACCTTCAAGTCGCTGCTCGACAAACACATCGAGCCGCTGACCGGAGCCAGTGTCACCCTGATTCAATAATTTAAAGCCCAGGCGGTTGGCGTGCAAAAAGACACGTTCGCCTTCATAGAGGTAGAGGGGCAACAGGTCGTAACGGGTGCCGGCGCCCAGATAAGGCGAGGTCTCAACCCGGTTGATCACGCCCACACCGGCGCTGCTCGGCGTGTTCAGTACGCCTGTCAAGGGCTCGACGCCGCCCACCGCATGCGCTGGGAGCGCCACAGCAGTGGCTAACACGCACGCGGTCATGCCTGCGAGCAATCGAGTGGTGAAGCGATGTGGCGTCATCCGTCCACCCTCCTCAAAACGGAATGTCATCGTCCATGTCATCAAAGCCGCTGGCCGTTTTGGCGGGTGCCGGGGCGGGCCGCGGGGCTGCGACCGGTGCGCGGGCAGCGGGAGCCGAACGCCCGGGAGCGTCGTAACCACCACTTTCATCGCCACTGCTAGGGCCACCCATGCCCTGGCGGCTGCCCAGCATCTGCATTTGATCGGCGCGAATTTCAGTGGTGTATTTTTCCTGGCCTTCCTTGTCGGTCCACTTGCGGGTGCGCAGGCTGCCTTCGACGTAGACCTGGGAGCCTTTGCGCAGGTATTGACCCACAATTTCAGCCA
>JANOLL010000049.1:0-4852 GCA_031419775.1 Polaromonas sp.
TGCAGCGACACTGCATGTCGAGCCAGACCTTCGATTGAAACCTGAACAGGTTTGAACGAGGTATGCGCGGCCCTTTACCCTCGCTCGCCTTTTTTTTAATCCGCCCAGTTGCAACGAAGCCGGAAGTTCGCCCGTCGAACATCCTCGTCAAAATTTGATATGGAGTGTGGTCATGGAAATATTTTCAACCCCTTGGTGGTCAGCATTGCTGGCCATTATTCTGATCGATCTGGTGCTCGCGGGCGACAACGCCATCGTGATCGCACTGGCAGCGAGAAGCCTGCCGTCACATTTGCAGAAAAAGGCGATCATCTGGGGCACGGTCGGTGCCATTGTTGTGCGATCGGCCATGACAGTTGGCGTGGTTTGGTTGCTGAAGATTCCGGGCTTGATGCTGGTAGGTGGCTTGGGCTTGGTCTGGATTGCCTACAAACTTCTGGCCGACCAGAGTGGCGATGAACACGAGGGGCCAGTCGCCAACACGTTCTGGGGCGCCATGAAAACCATCGTGGTGGCGGATGCGCTGATGGGTATCGACAATGTACTGGGCGTTGCCGGCGCGGCACATGGCTCTTTTGACCTCGTGGTCATTGGCTTACTCATAAGCATTCCAATCGTGGTTTTCGGCAGCACCATGGTTCTCAAATTGGTGGAACGCTTTCCAATCATTATCAATATCGGCGCAGCGGTGTTGGCGATCACAGCCGCAAAAATGATAGTCAGCGAGCAACTGCTCGTCGGCATCTTCGGCGGCGGGAAAAATGCACTTGCTCCCGCTACCGCCTTGCAAACCGCCGCTGTATGGGCAACCTATGTCATTGCAGTGGCCATCGTGCTGGGTGGGGGCTGGCTGGCCACTCGCCGTGCCAAGTCTGAGCGCCGCGATCTTGTCACTGATTGATTGTCCCGCGACCTGACGCGACCACAAGTCTTACAGGGACTGCGATCACTCAAGGAGAGCTTTATTGACAACATCATTGTTTACGTAGACGAGCTGGCATACGCCCTGGAACTTCTGGAGCCAATGCGCCGCTCCCGTAAATCGCGTGGACCGTCCCGCTGGATTGTGGTGGGATGTGCGCCACGAGTGACCCACCATGCCAGCAAATGGGCGACCAACAGTGCGCGAGAAAGCTGGCGCGGCAAATGGGCCGACAAACTGTTTGTCCATCTGATCCCCTTGTTTCAACATGATGGTGACACGGTGGTTACCCGCTTGGCAAAGTCAGGTTCATTGGTCAGCCAGACCGAGGCCTTAGTGAAAGAATATGGCGTCGCGACCGTGCTGGATGGGCGTCGACCCAAAATCGGGCAGAGCCTACAGCCTATCTCGGCCACCCCCGAGCAGGGGAACCACGGTTTTTCGGACCCTGGCACCGGGATTGCTGACGCACGCATTTTGATGACAGCCGACTAGCCGATGCAGTGGTATTCTGCCTGGCATGAAACTGATCGTTAAGTGGCTTTGCAGCGCTGTCGCCCTGCTGGCAGTGGCCTATCTTTATTCAGGCGTAGTGGTCACCAGCCTGACAGCGGCCCTGATTGCAGCTGCCGTACTGGGCGCACTCAACACTGTCGTTCGGCCAGTCCTGGTGTTGCTGACCTTGCCCGTTACCTTGGTCACAGTCGGCCTGTTTTTATTTGTAATCAATGGCCTCATGTTTTGGGCTGCGGCAGGTTTGGTGAGTGGCCTGAACGTCGCCGGATTCGGTGCGGCCTTGATTGGCTCCTTGATTTACTCGGTGCTTCAGTTAGCGATCGAGTTTGTCCTGGAGCGCTTGTTCTCTAACTAGCAGTTCAAGCTGGCGGCTGCGGGTATCAATAATCGAACCTTCGATGAAATCAGCACTGCCGGGATTGCTACGCATCATGGTCTGGGCCGCCCTTAGTCGATCCAGGGCGGCAGAATAATCAAGTTGCGCAGTGCGGCCTTCGGCGTCGGCACGGATCGCCCGCACCACTTGTCCCTGTTTGCCATAAGCAGAAGCCAGCAGTTGCCACGCAGCGGCATCTTTCGGATGCTCCGTGACCCAGGTTTGCAGGCGAGCAGAGACCTCTGCAGCGCGCCCAGCGGCGAGCATCGCCTGCGCCTGCCAGAGTAGCTCGGCTCGCTGCATGGTTTCGCTGAACCTGATGGGCGATGTACCGGACGGTACCTTGTTGGCTAGCAATTCAATTTCAAGCATCAACAGCTCAGTCACCTGCGCACCGGCTGTATGGCCCGACTGCAAGCCTTTGAGCTTTTCTGCCAGGCTAACAGCGGCTACAAAGTCCCGCATTTTTGCAGCGGCGAGAGCACCGGCGTACAGGGCACCGGTACCCCGCGAGTCCTCGCCAATCGCTGACCCCTTCGGCGGCAATGTCAGCCTAACCTGGCGTTGGGCCTGATCCTGCATGGCTCGCAGTGCATCAACGCCGGGGTCTGACAGGACGCGAGCGCGCGCTGCCATCATGGCCTGCAGCTCCCGTGCATTCGCACTCGCCGGAATGCCTTGCGCATTGACGCCTGGACTGGACGGCCCCGCCAGCTGCAAGCGAGCCTGCACTTCTGCGATGCGCTCGGAGTTCAGCGGATGTGAACGCAAATAGGGAAACGCCCCGCTGTCATTGAGCCTCGCCGCCTGCTGAAGCTTGTCAAACATGGTGCCAATGCCTCGACTGTCAAATCCTGCGTCAGTCATCACGCCAAAGCCGACGCGATCGGCTTCACGTTCCATGTCGCGTGAAAAATTGAGCTGGGACTGCGCTGCCACCGCCTGTCCGCCCACAATCGCTGCGTTGGCAGCATTGGGACTTTTGCTAGCCGCCAGCGCCCCGAGAATCATGGCGCCAATCACCAGTGGCGTGACACGGGCCTGTTGGGTAATCAGGCGTGAGATATGCCGCTGTGTGACATGACTGAGCTCATGCCCCAGCACCGCCGCCAACTCATCGCGACTGTTGACCGCGCCGATCAGCCCCAGATGTACCCCTAAATAGCCCCCAGGCAGCGCGAAGGCATTGATACTGCGGTCGCGAATTAGAAACAGGTCCCAAGAAAACCGCTCATCCAGTTCAGCACTGAGCTCACCCCGCGCTCGCGCAGCGGCGAGCAGCGGCTGCCAGATCGCCTGGAGGTAATCCGATAGCACGGGGTCATCGATATAGTCCGGATCGCGGTAAATGCTCGCTGCAATCCGGTCCCCCATGCGGCGTTCTGCCCCAGAGGCCAGTTCGAGGTTATCACCCAATATCGGCAATGCACCTGGTACCACCTGCGACGGAGGGGGCGGCGCTTGCGCCAGCGAGACCTGACTGGACGCTACAAACACCCAAGCAACGCCCGCCAGAAAATCGCCCATGCCGAACCGAGACAAAAAAAGACTTCGAATGGCGCTTATCAAACGAATCAAGGCAATCAAAAGGCAACCTTCCAGTTGGGAGGGAGTGGAACACCCAGCCGCCGTTGTAACGCAGCAGTCCCTTCAGATCGCTTCTAGCGATCTAATGACTAATGCGTAAAGACTAAAGCGTCGGAGAGCCGACTACTTGTCGGCATGGTCTTATGATGGCATCTGCTTGTAAAAGGTTCGTCCGATCGATGTCTTCTTCAGAACTTACTCACTTTGACACTCAAGGCCATGCCCACATGGTGGATGTCTCAACCAAGCCGGCGAGCCACCGTATTGCCCTCGCTCGCGGTCGCATTTTCATGAACCCGGCGACCTTGGCCATTATTTTGGCAGGCAGCGCAAAAAAAGGCGATGTGCTTGGCATCGCACGGGTAGCCGGCATCATGGCAGCCAAAAAAACCAGCGAGCTGATTCCCTTATGCCATCCCTTGGCTTTAACGCGGGTAGCCCTTGACTTTGAGGCCGATCACGCCACCAGCAGTATTCACTGCACAGCGACTGTTGAGACAGTGGGTCCGACTGGCGTAGAAATGGAAGCGCTTACAGCTGCGCAAATTGCCCTGCTCACGGTATACGACATGTGCAAAGCCATAGACCGGGCAATGACGATCACCGATATGCGAGTGATTGAAAAACACGGGGGCAAATCGGGTAGCTTTATCAATCCCTGAACCCTGGGCCAGTCCCCCTTACTTCAGGGTTATTGAAGAATTCGTGGGCAGGGTGGTCTGCGATGCCGCCCATTTTGAATGCTCTTTCGGGAAAGCCGCTCGATAGCGTGCTAGGTGAATGGTTGCATCGTCATCGCGGCCCAAAAAAACCGCGCTTTCTATGACTTTTTCGATGACCCGTGGCTCGGGGGAGTAATGCAGCATGGCGCTAGCACGCGCGAACGTCCAAGAGGCATTTTCGCGACTGAGTGGCGTGAGTAGCAACTCAGCAAAACGCACCTGATCACCGAAAAGCCGGGAATCACCTGCCTTGACCAGGGTGTTTTCGCGATAGGCGGGATGGCGCTGTTCAGGTGCCAGATAAATCTGGCTGATTCGGTGGTAGTCCCACATCGCGTAGGCGATTACAGCCATTGATCCCAACGCAAGCCCCGTCACCGCATGTCGACCTACGGTGGAAGTTGGCTTCCGATTCGATCCTTCCAACGCTCCTATGGCTTCCGGCCTGCGCCACAGGAGGAACACGCAGAGGGCGAAAGCCATTTGGAAGGGTCCGTACCACAGTGGGTACTCCAACAAGCTGTGCAAAACTATCATCGCTAACACGCCCCATGCGAGCTGACGCGTCGGATGAGTCTCCCTCCAAGGGCGTTGTCGCACAACCCACCACAAACAACCACCAGAAACGAGGATAGCCACCGGAACGCCCAACTCCACCGCCAGCTGCAATGGAAAATTATGTGCGTTATCCAAGATGTCGCAAAAACGAGGGCCGCTGTAGCGAGTCAC
>JANOLL010000050.1:0-1861 GCA_031419775.1 Polaromonas sp.
ACGCCTTTGCCTGTACTTGTCGGGTGGGCTGTGTAGGCGCTCATCGACTACCTCGCCCTCATAGAGAGATTGCGTGGAAGCGTCCTCCGTCCAACGCCCGGATTCCAGCAGCAGTACTGACAAGCCGCGTGCCACAAGTGCCAGCGTGAGGGAAATCCCAGCCGGCCCGCCCCCCACCACACACACGTCTGCCTCAAGACAGGTACCATGCTCAATGCTGTCGGCATCAGCAATCATGGCGCCTCGGCCACTACACCACCCGTTGCAAGCCGGGGCTGGCCCGCAATACCAAAATAACGCTGGTGGACTCGCGCAATACTGGCAAAAAAACGGGTCAAGGAAAACCGTTGCTCATAAAGAAGGCGGCCGTTGCGCTCCAGTGAATCCATCAGCCCCGGATGATGCAACACCCGCTGGAGCGCGGCGGCGAGTCCCTCTTTATCGCCGGGAGCAACGAAACAAGCGTTCTCCCCATCTGTCAAAACAGCGGCGATTTCTCCAACGGGACAACAGACGACTGCGACCCCATTGGCCAACGCTTCCAAAATGACCAAGGGCAAGCCCTCGTCGTAAGAAGGAAGCACCAGTACATCTGCGCCCGCCATCAATCGGGCCACTTTTTCTTGATCACTCCAGCCTTCAAAACGTACCCAGCTGTCGATGCGCAAAGACCTGGCCTTGGATTGATAGGAAGGGACATCGCCGCCACCTGCAAAAATTACCTCCAGGCGAGATGAATCAAAGCCAGGCAGGGCCAGTGCGTCAAGAAGATCGGAGACGCCCTTACGCTCAGATAGGTTGCCCAAAAAAAGTACGCGTTGGGTGGCGCCTTCTGTCACCCGCCTTCTCGGCTCAATCGGTTCCGGAACGCCATTCAGGACGACCTCAACCCGGCTCTCGGGTACGCCCAACTCGTCGATGACAAATCGTCGGGCCGCACCACCCAAAACAATGCAACTGGCTGGTAAGGAAAAAACCCAGCGCGTCAATTTTTGTAGCGATGCAGGCAAGTCCCGGTAAAAGTGATGCAACTGCGCAGCATGAAGATGCAAGATCACCGGTATCCCCAAAGCACGGCAGGTGACCACCACTACGCTTTTGCGAAATAGACTCAGTCGCTCAGCCATATTGACATGAACTCCCGACAGGTGACCGCTCAAGCGCCCCCTTGCCAGTTTGAGCACTGCAGTGAACAAGATAAAGAAGGAATAGGCTGCATGGGAGCCACCACGGGTATCGAGCGGACGCAATTGAGCGGCATCACTGGATGCAGACAAAGACTGAGCCTGAATAAGGTAGTCGGCCACTTTGTACATCCCGCCGCCTTTTGGCGTCCACGGGCATGCAATGTAGATGAATCGATCGCCATACTGACTTTGAGTCGTTCTGAGAGAGGTATCACCTTTCATGTTTATGGGTCCAAGTCGGGTATGCCTTCTTTGGCGTCATGAACAGGACACGTTTGAGCCATGCTGTCATGGGCTTTTCGAGCCACTGATGGGGGATGCAACCGGTAACCATCACAGCGGCACCCACACAAAGCCCTATTCCAATCGGATCCTGCATCCCCAAGCGGCTCAGGGCCAGACCGCCGGCAGGAACCGCGAATGTGTGCGAAAGATAAATGGAGTACGACACGTCACCCAGGAATAAAAGCGTCGAGGCCAGCGGCATGTGTACGACCCAGGACTCCAGCCCGGTCACCCCCCAAACCAGGAGGGAGGCGCCGAGAACCCATGTGAACAAACGATCAGGAGAGGCATCTGCAGCAAAACCAAATATGACTGCGAAGCCGATCACCAATAAAAGCATGCCCAGCAGGGGCTCCAGCGACACATAGCGCGATAGGACGCGGGCAATG
>JANOLL010000051.1:0-3787 GCA_031419775.1 Polaromonas sp.
GAAAGCCACGTCATGCTGGTCGATTTGCGCGCCAAAGGCATCACCGGCAAAGAGGCTGAGGCGGTACTGGGCAGCGCTCACATGACGATCAACAAGAACGCCATTCCCAACGATCCGGAAAAGCCCATGGTCACCAGCGGCGTGCGAATTGGCACGCCGGCCATGACCACGCGCGGTTTCAAGGATGAAGAAGCACGCCTGACAGCCCATTTGATTGCAGACGTACTCGACCATCCGCGCGATGCAGGCAAGCTGGAAGCCGTACGCAGCAAGGTACATGCCCTGACCAGCCGCTTCCCGGTTTACCGGTGAGAAAGTCAGACCAGAGAATCTTCATGCTATTATTTATATAGCTATCTACAAGCGAATTCATTGGGCTAGCGGCTTAAAACACATCTAAAACGGGCAAAAAACACATGAAATGCCCCTTCTGCAGTCACCTTGAGACCCAGGTGGTCGAAACCCGTATCTCCGAGGACGCAGACTTCATTCGACGACGCCGCCAGTGCGCCGCCTGCGAGAAGCGTTTCACGACTTACGAGCGGGCTGACGTGTCTTTTCCGGCGATTGTCAAAAAAGACGGCCGGCGCATCGAGTACAAGCGCAGCAAAATCCTCGGATCGATGGGCCTCGCCTTGCGCAAGCGCCCGGTCAGCACCGAACAAATCGACGCTGCAATTGAGCGGATCGAGGAAAAACTCCTGAGCCTGGGTGTACGCGAAGTGGGCTCCAACCGCCTGGGTGAGTTGGTCATTCGCGAACTCAAAAAGCTCGACAAGGTGGCTTACATCCGGTTTGCCAGCGTCTACCGCAGCTTTGAAGACATTGACGAGTTCCGGGCGCTGGTCGACGAAGTCCGGCGGTAATCCGGTTATTTGACTACGCCATTTAGTCGCCTTATCCGATAAGCGGTGTCCCAGTGCGGATGTACGGCCTATGAAACAAAGTGTCACATCCTTACACTTCAGGCCATGCGTGCGCACCTTCCCACTCCCTTCCTGACCAAATCACTGACCAGCCATCAGACCCGGCAGCGTGGTTTCACGCTGGTAGAAGTACTGGTATCGGTCGTGATTTTGAGCATCGGCGTGCTCGGCGCCGTGGGCATGCAGGCGGCGTCCCTGCAGTCAAACCGGGAAGTCCGTTACCAGGTGCTTGCCGCGTCAATGGCCCGAGAGCTGGCTGAAAAAATGCGCGGCAACCACACCATCGCCGTCAAGCCTGCCGTTGCCGACAACCCGTATTTACTCGACACCACGCTGAGCGCAAGCTCGACGCTGACAGCGCCCACCCCCAATTGTTACAGTGCCAGCTGCCCAACCGGGCTCAACGTTGCGGCCTGGGACATCTACGACTTGCAAGTCCGCCTGCGTGCGGCCCTGCCCTCGCCCCGGATTCGCATTTGCCTGGACGCCCAGCCCTTCACGAGTGCGGGGGTCGCCAAATGGGACTGCACCGGGGACGGAACTGTCGCAGTGCTAAAACTGGCCTGGAACCGGGCCGGTACCAAGGGCGAAACCGAATTTACTTCGCAGACCAGCACCGTGCCGCTGGTCGTGCTGCCCTTGACTGCCGGGAGCGCTGAATGACAACAAACCGCATTGGAAGCGTTCCGCGCCGACAGTTGGGCGTGACACTGGTTGAGCTGCTGGTGGCCCTGACCGTGGGCCTACTGGTCACCATCGTCGCCCTGTCCACGCTGGTGCTGGGGCGCACGGGCTACGGCGCTGTGGACAGCACCACCCAACTGGCAGACCGGGAACGCTTTGTCGTTGACGCGCTGTCGCGGGTGATTTCTCAAGCGGGCTTTCAGGATTTCAGCACCCCGGTGCTGGTGACCCGCAGCATTTCCAAAAAGTTGGGTGGTGACCCCGAGCCAGATCTATTCGGCTGGAACAACGCGTTTTATACCCAATTAAGCGATCTTCAGATCAGCGGCTCGACCGTGATCGTCGACGGTAACCGGCCAAGCAAATGCGGCAGCGTCAGCGATACCTCGTGCGTCAACGGTAGCGATATTCTGGCCGTGCGCTTTCAGGGCGTGGGCACCACCGCGTCGCCAGACAACACCATGCTCAACTGCCAGGGAAATGCCGAACCCGGCATCATCACCGGTGATTTGGATGAACGCGCAGCCAACATGCTGTATGTCGCCCGGGACAGCAACACCGGCGAGCCCTCGCTTTACTGCAGCTACTACCGGCACGCAACCGGTGCCTGGGTCAGTGGCCAACCCCTGATTGAAGGGGTGGAGTCTATGCAACTGCTGTTCGGTACCGACAACGTCACCGCCAATACTTCTCCAACCTTTGTCGCAGGCGCCCAGGATACGGTTGCGGACAGCTGGTTGCGCGCTGACCAGCTGAAGGTCGCTGGCAACGCTGCGGCAACCAAGGAAAACTGGCGCCGGGTTCGCGCCGTGCGGGTCGGTCTGGTGATGCGCGGGCCGGTCGCCTCGGCCCAGGAACGGGTAACCGCCACCTTTGCAACGCTGGGCAGCCTGTATTCATCGTCTGCCGACGTCGGGTCCAACCTGGCCACCGCAGCCGACGGCCGACTCCGGCGCGTCGTCAACTTTACCGTGCACCTGCGTAACGACCTGACGGCTACACGATGATTTCCGCTTTGAAACTCCAACGCCTTTCCTGCCTGGCTGCCCGCCATCGCGGCTTCAGCCTGGTCACAGTGATGATCATTCTGGTGGTCGTCAGTTTGCTGGGTGTCGCTGCCAGTCAAATGGTGCTGCTGGGCGAGCGGTCAGCCCGCTACGACCGGGACTGGCAGATCGCGTTTCAGGCAGCTGAAGCAGCCTTGATCGATGCCGAGTTTGATATTCGCGGCCCCAACACCAGCACATCGAGCCGAGTGCCAGCCTTCACCGCTACCAGTTTGCTTGGCTTTACAGCGGGCTGCGGCACAGGGACCGACCGCGGGTTGTGTCTGCCCACCGCTACCGGCAAAGCGGTTTGGTACGGGGTGGACTTCACCGATGAATCGGCAAACGCCAAGACGGTGCAGTTTGGTGAGTTCACGGGCCGTGCCCTGGCCACCGGCAACACCGGCGTCCAGTCCGCCATGCGGCCGCGCTACATCATTGAAGCGGTTCCTGACCTGAACCCCGGTGGCAGCGCGAGCGTGCAGAAAATTCTTTATCGCGTTACCGCGATGGGATTCGGACCACGCAAGGAAACCCAGGCCGTTGTCCAGATGTATTTCAGAAAAGAATAGGAAGCACCGCGATGTTCAACTTTTTACATGCCGCTCCGGCGCGATTGCAACCCTGGTTGAAATGGACTTTGCTGGCCAGTGTGCTGGGCGTGGTCACGTTGGTGGTGGGGCAATCTGCACCGCCGCTGATCAATCTTGTCAGCGAACCGCTCTACACCAACGGCTCCAAAACCAAGGGCAACCTGACACTGGCGATTTCGGCAGAAAAACCCATCGTGGGTGCTGTCTACCGTGATACTTTTGACCCAGCCAAGCGATACGTCGGGTATTTTGAGCCCTTGGCCTGCTACCAGGCCAACCTGACCACCGGTACCATCGGCAAGTATTTTTTCAAGCCTGAGTTGAAGGCCAGTCTGACCACGCAATGCAAGAGCAGCGAGTTCGACGGAAATTTCATGAACTGGGCCACCACTTCAGCGATCGATATTTTTCGGTACGGTCTGACCGGCGGCAACCGCACCACGGACGAAAGCGATGGATCGGAGCGCACGGTGGTTGAGCGCGCCTGGTTACCCGATGATTTCTACAGGAACCCGACCCATTTTCCCGAGAAGTTCGT
>JANOLL010000052.1:0-4719 GCA_031419775.1 Polaromonas sp.
CTCCTTACAAAACTCTGGCTGAAGTGCTGGCGGCGGCGCGGGCCAAACCCGCTTCGTTGAACTTTGGTACCAGCGGCCCCGGCAGCATGGCGCATCTGGGGGGCGAACTGATCATGCGGCAAGCCAAAGTCAGGCTGGTAGGCGTTCCTTACAAGGGTGGCGGACAAGCTGTCAATGATTTGCTTGCAGGCCATCTTGACATGATGGTGGCAGATGCGTTGCCGGTGTCACAGTTCATCAAGACCGGCCGTCTCCGTCCACTGGCCATCACCAGCGCCAAGCGCTCGCCGTTGTCGCCGGATATTCCTACCTTTGCCGAGGCTGGTTTGCCAGGGTTGGTGGCCGAAAACTGGTGGGGCGTGTTCGTCCCAGCAGGGACACCAAAATCCGTGGTCGACACCTATCATGCCACCCTCGTCAAGGTAATGGCTGACCCCGACCTCAAGGAAAAATTTGCCGGGCTTGGCGTTGAAGCAATGGCCAGCACTCAGGAAGAGTTCCGCACCTTCATGGCCGCTGAAATCTCCAAGTACAGCAAGTTGGTCGCCGACAACAATATCAAGGGCGAATAGGCCACCCGGTCTTTTTCAATGTGCGAAAGCCCGCAGCGTCAGCAACGAAGTCTCCGACAAGCAAAGTCGTCAAGTCGAGGCTGTCGCCAGCAGAGCGTGAACGCCAAATCGTCGATGGGGCGATAGCCTACTTCGCAGAAGTAGGCTTTTCTGGTCAAACCCGCGAACTTTCCAAGCGATTGGGCATTACCCAGCCTCTGCTATACCGTTATTTTTCGAGCAAGCAAGCCCTGGTAGAACGCGTTTACCAGACAGTTTTTCAGGGCCGCTGGAATCCGGACTGGATCAAACTCCTCCAGGACCGAAATCAGCCATTAAGAGCCCGCCTGATCGAGTTCTACCGGCAGTACTCCGTTGCGACCTACCGGCCCGACTGGATTCGGATTTACATGTATGCCGGCCTAGCGAGTCCGTCCCTTAATCAGCGATATATCAAGCTGATCAAGCGGGAACTGATGCCAGTCATGTGTCAGGAGCTGCGCCATTATTGTGGTCTGGACAATATGGACCACAAGGTCTCAGCGCAAGAGATGGAATTCGTCTGGAGTCTGCACGGCGGTATTTTTTACTACGCCGTTCGGCATCACGTTTACCAGATCCGAATGCCAGTCAGTTTCATGACCCAAGTCGCTTTTTCGGTCGATAATTTTCTTGCTGGTTCCCTCTGCACGTATCCGCGCGTGGTGGCAGCAGATTCGGGCGTGGCGAAAGTGCCCGCGCCGAAAAAAAGAGTCGCACGGACAAACAATAGCAACGTGTGACGATGAGGGGGGTCCCGGCAAGTCGATTCAGCTGTCCTTATCGTCGGGCGCGCGCGGCAGATGGAGCACCGGTCGTTCTGAAGCATGGCGTGGATCATGCTTTTCGAGCCCAGCAGTGATGGCTCGCCTCAGCTTTCCCACCGCGCCCTGGATGGCCTGGTGCGCGTTCCCGGCGCGGTCTTTGACGACAATCGGATTCCGTCCGGCCAGCCTTGCCTCCAGCGTGCATTGAATTTCATCCGGACTGGCTTTGATGTGACTTTTTTCATCGGCGAGGTGGGCCTCCACGCGTGTAATGTGTTCTCCAAAATGACCTAATGCGTCCTTCACTACCGTTGTCAGGTGATCGGCCATCAAGCCACTCCCGTCAACATGCGGATCGGTATGCAACAAAATTTGCATGGCGTTCTTTCCAGTCGATGTGCAGAATCTGCATGACTAGATACTGTGCCACCAGATAGTGCCCGGTGGCGGGAGCGAGCTGCTTGTGCCTGTAGGAGCAAGACTACCCGAGAGCAGGCAGCTGCGGCCAACCTCTCAACAGCGCCGGCCACGGTCCGGTCAAACCAAGTCAATCGCCCTGCATACAATTGATTTTTTGGGTTGAACTGAGTGGACGGTCAATATTTTCAGCGACGTCCACTGCCTTCCCCAATACCGCGTCAAACTCCCATGCCTAAAAGTCCCGCGCCACTGTCTGCGACCACGCGGCGTTCGATTTTGCTGCTGTCTTTTGCCACTTTCTCCAGCATGGCATCGCAGCGTATCTGCGACGCCATGCTGCCAGAGTTGTCCCGGGTGTTTTCCGTCAGCCTGACCCAGGCAGCGCAGGTGGTGTCCATGTTTGCCGTGGTGTACGGCCTGGCGCAGCTTTTCTATGGACCCATGGGCGATCGTTTGGGTAAATTTCGCATCATCACTTTCGCAACGCTGGCCTGCAGTCTGGGCAGCGTTCTTGCGGTATTTGCCACCAGCCTGAACATGCTCGTGCTCGCACGCGTCATGGTGGCAATGGGGGCAGCAGCGATCATCCCCCTGTCTCTGGCTTGGATCGGCGATGCGGTGGCCAGTGACCATCTTCAGGAAACACTGGCACGGGTCGGGCTGGGCACCACGCTCGGCATTGTCGGCGGTCAGCTTTTTGGTGGTCTGTTAACCGACACTCTCGGATGGCGATGGGCATTTGGCTTGATGACATTGCTCTTTAGCGTGGTCGGGTCTTTGCTGTACGCAGACTGGCGCCGCCAGCAGACGACCCAGGGCATACCGCGAGCCACGCCTGCAGGCCAACCCAGGCCCGGTTTTGTTGCGCAGGCCTTGAGCATCATCACGGGCACATGGTCGCGTATTGTGCTGCTGGTAGCGTTTGTAGAGGGTGCTGTCGGATTTGGCGTTCTGGCAATCTGGGCCTCGCACTTGCACTCGGCACTTGGTCTGTCGCTCACAGTAGCCGGCGCTATCGTCGCCCTTTTCGGAATGGGCGGCATGCTGTACATGGCGCTTGCGCGCCATTTGATTGCCCGTTTTGGAGAGCGAGGACTGGCGTCGCTGGGGGTATGCTTGATGGGCGTCAGCGCGCTGGTCATTGGATTCACACCCTACTGGATACTCGCAGTTCCCGCGAGCCTGATCGCTGGTTTTGGTTTTTTCATGTTCCACAACACCATGCAGACCAACGCCACCCAAATGTCGCCCAATGCGCGCGGCACGGCCGTGTCACTGTTTGCCTCAGCGCTGTTTTTAGGCCAGTCTGTCGGCGTGTTGCTGGCTGCCTCGCTAGTCGAGCAGCTGGGCTCTGGCCTCGTGATTGCACTGGGCGGCTGCTTGCTGACAAGCGTAGGCGTGCTCTTTTCGTACGCTCTGCAGCGACGTGATGCACTGATGAGAAGCACTGAGCATTAGAGGCGTGGCGTCAGCCTGAAGCGACGGCAGCGCCGCCCCAGCTTCAAGATCCCAAAAATTCGCTGATGGGCTTGAGTTCTTCTATACGATCGCACACCGCCTTGACGATCATCAATATAGGTATGCCGAGTAGCAAGCCCCACACGCCCCATAGCCAGCCCCATGCGAGCAGTCCCACAAATACCGCTACAGGGTTCATCTGACTGGCTCGACTGGTGAGCCAAGGTGTGAGCAGATTGCCAATAATGGTGTGAATAACCAGCGATGCACCGCCCACCATCATGGCCATATTGAGCGATCCAAATTGCAGGAAACCCACCAGTCCCGTGGCTGCGCCGGTCACGATCGAGCCGACATAAGGCACCAGATTGAGTACACCCGCTGCAATACCCCAGACCGCTGCGTTTTCCAGTCCGATAGCCAGCAGTGCCAGCCACGTCAGCACCCCCACTAGAGCACTGGTCAGCAGTTGAACCTGCAAATAACGCTGAATCTGAACGGTAATTTCATCGAGCGCCTGCAGCGTGATTTTTTTCTGGGCCAGGCTGTTTCCCGCGAGCTTGATGAGCTTGCGGCGAAAGGTATTGCCAGCGACCATCAAGAAATAAGTCAGAAAAACCACGACGGTGAACTGTCCGGCCACTGCAGCGAATCCCAAAGGGCCGGTCCATAAATAGTCTTTTACGTTGAACCGGGGAGGCTCCACCACGACACGCAGGGCGCCCCGGTTGGTAACCGGTTTGGCCCCATCCTGGGCCGCCTGCTCGATCTCAGTCGCCGCTTTCTGAACAGTCTCAAGGGTGCTTTCCGACTTGGTACGCTGCAGCTTGATTGTTCCCCGGAATTTTTGTGCTGCGGCCGGCAAAGACTCAACGAGCCTGACGGCCTCATCCTTCAGTGCATAGGCGGTCGACCCGACAGCACCAAAAATGGCGATCAACAACAGTGCGGCGCCCAACCAGCGAGGCACCCGTAGCCCCTCCATCCAGTTAACCAGTGGTGACAGCGCATAACTGAAAATCAGACCTAACATCAACGGAATGAAGACCTCCTTGGCAGCGTAGAGCACCACCAGCGCGGAAAACACCGCCATCATGGTCAAAGGCAGATTGACACCGGGGGAAGCATGCGGCAGTTCGGTCACGACCGGCCCTTTCGCCTCATTGACCAGTTCACCAATGCTGTCGCTGATGGCGGCAGCGGCTGCTCTGGAAGATGGCTCAGCGCGTTCAGCAGCCGGAGTTGTAGCCGGGTCAGGATCTGGCGGCGCCGCAGGTGGAGTGGACGGTCGATCGGGGGTCATGCAAATTTTTTAAGGCGCGTTGAGGCAGCGAATTTTGGAAAATGAAATGACGCCGCTTGTAGCAACGGATTTTTAAAGCATTTAACCAGACAACACACCGGCAATGGGTAGGACAGATTCCCGGCAAGGTTCGGCTTAGCGATCGGTTGTCTGGTTCAAGCCGCCATAGCCTCACGCACTG
>JANOLL010000053.1:0-3724 GCA_031419775.1 Polaromonas sp.
GGAAGGGCCGCCGCGCCGGGCCGCCCCAAGCAAGGCCAGCCCCCTCGGGGGGCAGAGAGCTACGCGAAGCGAGCGAACGTGGGGGCAAGTTAATTGATGAAGCTGCACATCCGGCACACCACTGACTACCGCTACAGCGAACCCTTGCGTTATGCCTTGCAAACGCTGTGGCTCACGCCGCAGTCCAGTCCAGCGCAAACCGTCAACTTCTGGAGCGTGGGGGCACCTGAAAAGCTGTTCGCCCAGAAGGATGCGTTTGGCAACACCATCCAGTCGTATACCTTCGTTGGCAACGCGCTCGACAACGTACGGTGGAGCCTGGTCAATGCTGCGGGTGATGTACAGACCTGGGGTGTGGCGGAGTTTGTGGATGCCGACCTGTTGCCACATCCGTATTTCTTTTTACGCGCCTCGCCGCTGGCGGAACCGCATTGGCAACTGGCCGAGTTCGGGCGACGCTTTATTGCACAAAGCACCGATGGAAAGGCCAGTTTGGCGGCGCTTTTGGAGCTTAGCCATGGTGTTGCGGACACTGTTAGCTATAAAAAAAATAGCACTGATGTCACTACCACGGCTTTAGAGGCTTTCAAGTCCGGCGCCGGAGTGTGTCAAGACCAGGCTCATGTGATGGTGGCCATCTGCCGAAGTCTGGG
The DNA here is from genome assembly GCA_031419775.1 of Polaromonas sp. Taxonomy (GTDB): domain Bacteria; phylum Pseudomonadota; class Gammaproteobacteria; order Burkholderiales; family Burkholderiaceae_C; genus Polaromonas. Next base: position 654 of record JANOLL010000053.1, read on the forward strand.
TTACCCGGCGCGCTATGTCAGCGGTTATTTTTATGCCGCCAATGAGCCCGACCTGGCCAGCCATGCCTGGGTCGATGTGTGCCTCGATGTGTCACGCCGGCGCTGGGTCAGCATTGACGTGACCCACAGTTGCCTGATCGATGAGCGCCACGTGCGGCTTGCCATGGGCGGCGACTACAACGCCTGCCCGCCAGCCAAGGGCGTGCGGCAGGGCGGCGGTGAGGAATCGATGACGGTGGTGATCACGATTGAGCCGGTGTGAGTTCCCGGCTGCTCGGATGCAGGCTCAGCGCTTGAGGCGGTCTGCTACTTCCCGACCCAGTTCGATCACCGCCATGGCGTAGTAGCTGCTCCAGTTGTAGCGGGTGATGGCGTAGAAGTTGTCAGTGCCGGCTACATACTGCGGCGCGTCCGGGCCGTTGAGTAGTTCTATCAATGCCAGCGGGCCCGGGTGCTCGAGTGCGGCGCCTTCCAGCACGGCACCCTTGGCATTGAAACTAGCCACGCTAAAAGTGGGCAAGATGTCGGGCGCCATCAAGGCGTCCATATCGAACCGGCTTTTGTCAAACCGTACCGGGTAATGGGTGGGCATGCCAGGTTGCCAGGCGAAAGCCTTGAAATAGCTGGCGACCGAGCCAATCACATCCGCAGGGCTACCCCACAGGTCGATTTGCCCGTTGCCGTCAAAATCCACCGCGTACTTGACCACGCTTGTCGGCATGAATTGCGGCATGCCCATGGCACCGGCATAGCTGCCCCGGGCTTCGAAGGGATCGGCGCCACGACGGTTTTGCAGCGTCAGAAACTGCTCGATCTCACCTTTGAAAAAGTCGCTGCGTTCCCTGGCGCGCGGATGACTGGCCGGAAAGTCAAAGGCCAGCGTGGTCAGCGCATCCATGACCCGGAAGCTGCCCGTATCCCGGCCGTAAATGGTTTCGACGCCAATGACGCCCACAATGATTTCTGGCGGTACGCCGTATTCCTTTTCAGCGCGCTCCAGCGTCGCCTGATTAGCTCGCCAAAATCGCACACCGGCCTCGATTCGAATCGGATCAATGAAGCGGCTGCGATAGACGCGCCAGTTTTTGACAAAGGGTTTGACCGAGGGCTGCATCAGCCGCGGGATGACTGGAATGTAGCGGGCCTGGCCGATCGCATCACGCACCCAGGCGGGATCCAGCCCGCGCCGGTTGGCAAGGTCGTCAGCAAACTGCATCGCTTCGTCGCGCATCGCGTATTGCGGTCCCGCCGATGCGGCGGGCGAGGCGACGGCTATTTTTTTTAGGCCTTTGGCATGACTGGCCGTTAAATTGATGGCGCCAATTGCTATCAAAAAAGTAGCAATGAAAAATTGGCGCAATCGTATGGCGGACGTGGGAAGGGATGTCATGCAGGTCAGGCGGGCTGTCAGCTCTTGATTTTAAGCGGGCCACACCAGCTCGCGAAATTGCCGCTTGAGCTGACGGAGTTGCTGACTTGGATGCGACACGCCCTTGAGCGGGCTGGCTGGCGCATAGCGCTGGCGTTCCAGTGCCATCAGCCAATCATGCAGCGCCTGCTGGGGCGTTCCTTTGCCCTGTGCGGCGTGGGCTCGAAGCAGCCTGGCCAGTTGCCGTGGCGAGCTGGCAGCTGTGCTGTCAATCCCGGCCCGGGCTAGCCGCTTGCGCGCGCGCTCCAGCAAGCGCAACCAGGGATCGTGCTGGGTGTGGTCCCACAGGGTCCAGCCCGCGCCAACCAGGCTGGCCAGCACGATGATGCCCAGCAGCACATAACTGAGGTCCTGCCAGCTTGGGGATTGAAAGCCGATGTCCTTGAGCAGATTAAGTTGCTTACTCTGGGTGTAGTTCAGTACCCACTGGTTCCAGCCGTTGTTGACGGCCTCCCAGGTTGCCCTAAGTTGCAACACCAGGCCGGGACTGATGGTGCCGAGTGTTTGTGCCACCACGCCCTGTGGTGCACTCAGCCGCTGAAAGGCGCCAGTGCGTCCCGGCGCGACTGCCGAGGTCGGATCGACCCTGACCCAGCCCCTGCCTTCGTGCCAGACCTCAGCCCAGGCGTGGGCGTCGCTTTGTCGAACCACCCAATAGCCGTCCACCCGGTTTTGTTCTCCCCCCTGATAGCCGGTGACGATACGGGCCGGCACACCGAGCGCACGCATCAGCAGCACAAAGCTGGATGCAATGTGCTCGCAGAAACCCTCTTTGCGGTCAAACCAGAACTCGTCAGCCGTGTTCTGGCCGTAGACCCCTGGCTCCAGGGTGTAGCGGTAGCCGCCAGTACGTAGCCGATTGAGCACGAACTGAACCAGCGCTGCGCTGCCGGCCGTGGCGTACCGGGGATCGCTGCGAATCTGGCGGGCCAGGTCCAGCGTGCGCGGATTGAAGCCGCTCGGCAATTCGACAAATTCCCGTAGGCCGGATACCGGTTGCGTCGGGCCATGCCGAAAGGTCGGGAAGCTTTGCGCCCGGTAGCGCACCAACTCGGTCAGGGGACGGTTGACCAGCCACTGCAAGTCGGCCTGCATCATCGATTGGTAGCCCGGAATAACCGGTTGCTGCGTGGCCGCTTCCATCACAAAAAGCCACGGGCGCTGGGTCGGCTCCAACGTGACCTCATAGTTGACCGGCGGTCCCTCAACCACCAGGTTGCTCGTCAACTCAAAACGCGAGGAAAAACCGAACCGGGCCGCGCGCCATTCCCGGCCATCAAACTCTGACAGCACGGGTCCGCGGAAGTACAAGTCCTGCTGCGTGGGCGGACGACCTTCGAACTGGATGCGCATGGCCACGCTTTCATCGAGCGCGAGCGAAGCGAGATTGCCAACCTGCATGGTCTGGCTCAGACCGCTACGACCGGCCATGGCGTCACTAGGTACACCCCAGAGCGGCGCAAGTCGCGGAAAAAATAAAAACAGCACCAGCATGATGGGCGCGCCCAGGGCGGCCATCCAGCCGGCAGTTCGGGCCGCTTGCAGCAGCGGCGGCTTGCCCACCGGCATGTGCGCATTGACCAGCACGGTCAGCAACCCCAGTAGCCCTAGCAGCATGCTGAAGGCGGTCAACAAAGACTGG
>JANOLL010000054.1:0-2229 GCA_031419775.1 Polaromonas sp.
CACTGCCGCCGCCACCACCGGTCCGGCCAGTGGGCCACGGCCGGCCTCGTCAACGCCTGCCATCAGCCCCGGCACATCCCAGGACAGCGTGGCCTGTTCAGCTCTCAAGGACGTGCTGGATCGCATCACTGGCCAATTGAGGAGTGTCTCGCATCAGATCTACATGCAAACGGGTAAACCGTTGCTCGACAGCCGCTATTTTTGCAGGCGCATGGTGTTTGGCATCAACCCATTGCAGCACCGCGCCGGCCAACGCCTCGGGTGTAGCAGCACCCTGCAACAACTCCGGTACCACGAAGTCCTGGCACAGGATGTTGGGCAATCCCACCCAGGGCTGAAGTTTTTGTCGCTGCATGATCTGCCATGACAACCAGTTCATGTTGTAGGCGATCACCATTGGACGCTTGAACAGCGCCGCCTCCAGCGTCGCCGTGCCGCTGGCAATCAAGGCGACATCGCAGGCAGCCAGTGCCAGATGTGACTGGCCCGTGAGTAGCTGAAGTTCAGGGCCCATGCCGCTTTCATCGGCGGATCGCTGCAGCGCCGATTTCAATGACGAAATTGCGGGTACTATAAATTTAATAGCTGGTTGCGCTTGTTTGACAAGGGCTGCAGCCTTAAAGAATCTATCTGCCAGATACTTGATTTCAGACTTCCTGCTGCCAGGCAAAACTGCCACCACGGTGTCATGGTCGTCCAAGCCCAGCTCGCGTCTGGCCGCAGCCCGATCGGCTTGCAGGGGAATCGCATTGGCCAGTGGATGGCCGACATAGGTGGCCGCAATACCATGGCTGGCGAGCAAGGCAGGCTCAAACGGAAAAATGCACAGCACGTGGTCGACGCTGTGCTTGATTTTTTCCACTCGCTCTGCGCGCCAGGCCCAAATAGAGGGACTGACGAAGTGGACGGTTTTGATGCCTTCGGCGCGAAGGGCCGCTTCCAGGTCAAGATTGAAGTCTGGCGCGTCAACGCCAATAAAAAGGTCGGGGCGGCGTCCGCTTGGAGGATGGAGCAAACGCTGTTTGAGTTGCTGGCGTATTCCTACAATTTCCCGATAGTGGCGAAGCACCTCCACATAGCCTCGCACCGCCAGTTTGTCGCTGGGCCACCAGGCCTCAAAGCCGCGCTTGACCATTTGCGACCCGCCTATCCCGCTTGCAGTCAGCCGAGGCCAACGTGCCAGCAAACCATCGAGCATCATGCCGGCAAGCAAGTCGCCAGACGCTTCGCCCGCCACCATCGCAATGCTGAGCCCCTCACGAGGACCAGGGATGATCGGGCCGGACACGACGGACCTATCGCACAATGCCGCGTTGCGGCGAGGTTTGCTCTAAAAATGAGAGCATCATGTCGACGTCTGGCGATGCCTCGGGAAATTGATCGGTCAATTCTTCAATCTCAAGCCGGGCTTTTTCAAGTGTCAGGTCTTGCCGGTACAGCGCCTTGTGCATGGCCTTGACAGCAGAAATCCGGTCTGGCGAAAAGCCGCGGCGGCGCAACCCTTCGAAATTCATGGAGCGAGCCTGGGCGGGTTGCCCCTGAGACATCACAAAAGGCGGCAAATCGGCAAACAACAGCGAGCACATGGCCGTCATGCTGTGCGCGCCCAGCCGAACAAATTGGTGTACCACTGTGAAGCCGCCAAGAATCACCCAGTCTCCAACCTGAACGTGACCGGCCAGCTGGGCGTTGTTGGCAAAGATGGTGTGGTTGCCTACCTGGCAGTCGTGTGCCAGATGCACATAGGCCATGATCCAGTTGTCATGCCCCACGCGCGTCACGCCGCTGTCACCGGGGGAGCCGATATTGAAGGTGCAGAACTCGCGGATGGTGTTGCGATCGCCGATCATCAATTCGCAGGGTTCACCGGCGTACTTTTTGTCCTGCGGAATCGCGCCCAGGGAGTTGAACTGGAAGATGCGGTTGTCACAACCGATGGTGGTGTAGCCTTCTATGACACAGTGCGGCCCAACCGTGGTCCCCGCCCCAATTTTGACGTTCGGGCCGATGACGCTATAAGGGCCAACGCTGACGGAGGAGTCCAGCTGGGCTGCTGGATCGACCAACGCCGTCATGTGGATACCGGACACACCTTGCACAGACGCCTTACTCATGGAGGGGTTACCCGGAGTCAGGCGATGGTGCGCATGGCACACATCAATTCAGCCTCGCAGGCCACCACATCACCGACGCGGGTGACGCCCGAAAATTTGAAAATGCCCGCTTTCA
>JANOLL010000055.1:0-2153 GCA_031419775.1 Polaromonas sp.
GCATCAGGCGTTCAAGTTGGCCCTCCGCGCGGTGTGCGGCAAAGTAGGCAATCTGCGGTTTGAATGCCAGCACCAGGTCGGCAGTCGCATCGACGATGGCAGCGCAAAACTCGTATATCTTGCTGGCGTCACCTTTGAACTTGCCGGGAAAGCGGGCTGGCTCAGGGTCCAGGCCCACGCACAGCATGGAGTGGTTCTGGCGTTCTGCTGTGCCCAGCATGTCGAGAAAAGTCAGGGGCTTGATCATGCGCCGATTGTAAGAAGGCGAAAGCCTAGAGCAGGCTCATCGCCAGGCAAAGGTCGTCCCAGGCCTTGGCCTTGTCGGCCTGGTTGCGCAGCAGGTAAGGCGCGTCATGCGTCACGATGGTAGGGACGCCGTGCAGGCGATGAATCTGGCCGCGCAGTTTGCCGAAGGGCTCGCTGGACTGCAGCAGAGCCTGCGCCGCCAGACGGCCCATGACGAGCAAGATGTCTGGCTTTTCGCCAGCAATGACTTCACCAAGTCCCGCGCCTGCAGGGCTACTGGCCACGCCTCTTAGCAGCGGCGCAAACAGGGCGGCGGCTGCCTGGTGCAGCCTGGCCGCGCGCAGCATGTTGTCGAGCAGCTTGCCGGCGTCTCCCTCCAGCGGATGGCGGCGTCCGGGCGTCAGCGCTGTGACCGCGGTTTCGGCCAGCACCAGCCAACGCGCACCAGCCTCGGGGGCGGCATCTTCGTACAAAGCCAGCGCCTCGCCCACGGACCACCCAGCGGGCCCGCCATCCATGCGCACATGAGATGGCGGATCAGGTCGTGCCTCAGCAGTTGCACCACGCGTCGCCTGCACCGGTGCAGATTGAGCTTGGAAAGTGCCTGTAGCGCTTTCAGATAGGGCGCCATTAGCTCCTGACTTCATAGCAATTGTTGCGGACACTGCCGGCATGGCCGGCTGCAACGCTGGCGCAGCAACAGCTGCGGGCTGCCAGACCCGAATACCCATTTCGCGCAACATGGCGCGCTGGCGCTTGTCGAGATCGAGCGTCATGCGAAGGCTCTCACAACGCCAGACTCATCACGCTGGCATCCTCGCGCAGATTCCCGCCGGCCGGGTAATAGTTGCGCCGCAAGCCCATGTCTCGAAAGCCGTAATGTTCATACACGGTTTTGGCGCGCGCGTTGCTTACCCGCACTTCCAGCCACAGCCATTGCGCGCCCTGGCCCCGGGCCCAGATCGCCAGGCCGTCGAGCATCACCCGGGACCATCCCTGGCGCTGGTGGACTGGCGCCACGGTGATGTTGAGCAAGTGCACCTCGTCAACCCCTTTCATCGCCACGAAATAACCGAGCAGCACCCTATCGGCACCGCGGCCAGCAGTGAGCACTTGCGCCTGGTAGCCGGCCTGCAGCGAGTCGGCAAAATTGCCAGCGCTCCACGGGTGGGCGTAGGCACTTTGTTCGACCTGCACGACCGCGTCCAGCCAGGCCGCTGTCATGCCTTCAAACTGGGCTTCAAGAGCGTCGAGAGGCTTGACAACGGCATTCATAAAGATGACGCAGCGTCCATTCGGGTCTGCGCTTTGAGCTGGTCACGCTCTTCGGTAGTGAAGGCTACCTTATCCCGGACATAAAGCGGCAGGGCCAGCGCGGCATCGACGCAGTGACCGGCGGCGGCCAGCGCTGGAGCCAGGCGCAGCAGTGCGCTGGCTGTGGGCAGCGCGGTGACACAGGTCAAAGCGCTCAGACTTGCCGGCAAACGACTGGCGTACACGCCGAACACATTACCGGCAAGCCAGGCTGTGTCGGAGTCAGGCACAAAGTTTTCGGGCCGCACCGCTGCGCAGTCCCCGCGTGCATGCCACACTCCGCAAGAAAAGGTCAGATGTTGCACATACATTTCATCCATGCGTGCATCGAGCAAGGCCGTGACCTGCAGTACCGGCGCATCTGACGCTGCAGCTTGCTGAAAGCGCGCCTCCTCCGCCAGCGCCATCAGCGTGTCGATCGGCAACACCGGGATGCCGGCGCCCTGCCCAGCACCCAGAGCCAGCCCCTGGGCCACGGCGCAAGCCGTGCGCAAACCGGTGAACGATCCGGGGCCGCGACCAAAAGCGATCGCATCGAGCTCGCCCAAGCTCATGCCGGCTTCAGCCAGCAAGGCCAGAATCGCCGGAATCAG
>JANOLL010000056.1:0-4926 GCA_031419775.1 Polaromonas sp.
GCCATTGAAGACCAGCTCGTCCGGCGTGACCGCCACCGGACTGAAAGCGGTGGCTGGCTTGCTTTGCACAAAGCCAAAGCCTTTAGCCAGTTCATCGGTCATCAGATGCCGCAGCGACACATCGTTGGCCAACATCACCAGACGTATGCCATCAAGCGCCTGCTCGGGGCTGACGCCCATCGGAATATCTCCGGTGATCACGGCGACTTCGGCCTCAAAGTCGATGCCAAAGGCCTCACTGGCAACCACCACATCATCGCAAGGCCCGCCGAAGTCGTTGCTGCCGCCCTGGTACATCAGGGGGTCGGTGTAGAGGGCGGGTGGCAAGTCTGCCTGGCGCGCCTGGCGTACCCTTTCTACATGGCTAAGGTAGGCCGAGCCATCCGCCCACTGGTATGCCCTGGGCAGAGGAGCCATGCAGCGAGTCGGATCGAACGGAAACGCGTGGCGCGCCTTGCCACTGTCCAAGGTCTGGTGCAGGTCCTGCAATTGGGGCGACATGAAGTTCCAGTCATCCAGCACCTGCTGCAACTTGCCGGCAATACCGGTCGCATAGTGGGCGCTTTTCAAATCGCGGGAGACCACGACCAGTTGGCCGTCACGTGAGCCGTCTTTGTAGGTAGCGAGTTTCATCAAAATCCTGAAGGCAAGGTTGTTACCGGTGCCTGACGTCCCCATTAAAAGGACAAAGTACGATAGGCTGGTCCAAAAAGCTATCGTGTCGATTGCCCTATTTTAGAGAATGATGCCCCCGACCCCGACACTCACGCCATGACGACCTCAGCGGGTTTACCTTCGTGGCGACTGCTGACCACGCTGACGCTGCTGGTGATGGCGGCACATGTCATGCTGCTGCAGGCGGCTCCGGCGCAACTGGGCGCGACGCGGCCATCCGACGCCGGGCCCGCCCGGGCTTTTTCCACCCGCAGCATTGCGTCGCAGCGCATAGCCGAGCCTGTGGCCTCGCGTCCCGCCAAGCCCGAAGTGGCACCACCGGCCCGCGTTCCAGCCCCCAAAAACAAGCCCGTTAGTGCTCCAGCCGAGGAAATTAAAGCGCCTGCAGCTATTGATTTTGTAGCGCCTGAGATTGCGCCGAGCGCCACCGAATCCCAATCCAGCAACCAGACCCGCACCGCTGTCGTCGCTGAGCTTGTCGAGCCCGCTGCCATCCGAACTGAGGCTCCCGCTGCGGCAGGTCCGCAAACCACGCCTGTTACCGCAGTTAGTTTGCCAGGGTCGGTGCTCTTGCAATACAAGGTTCATGGCACGTCCAAGGGACTCAACTACCAGGCTAACGCCGAGCTGGTATGGCACAACGAAGGCAGTCGCTACGATGCCACTATGAAGGTCAGCGCGCTATTTATCGGGTCTCGCAGCATGACCAGCGTCGGTCAGATCGGCGCCGCCGGACTGGCACCCACCCGCTTTGCAGACAAGTTTAAAAACGAGCTGGCGGCACACTTTCAAGCCGATCAGGGCAAGATCACGTTCAGCGCCAACACCCCCGACGCGCAGTGGGTGGACGGTGCGCAAGACCGGGTGAGCGTTTTTCTGCAACTCGGAGGCATGCTGGCTGCCCGCCCAGGTGATTTTCCCGCCGGCAGCAGCATCACGCTTTACACCGCCGGACCGCGCGATGCAGACAGCTGGACTTTCGCTATAGGAAGTGAAGAAATACTTCAACTCCCGGCGGGCACGCTGAACACGCTCAAACTGACCCGCAAACCACGCCGCGAATACGATCAAACCGTGGAAATCTGGTATGCCCCCTCCCTGGGCTTTGTGCCTGTACGCAACCGAATCACCCAGCAAAACGGCGATTTCATCGACCAGCAGCTCACGCAGGCCCTCAAGCCGTAAGTAAAAGCAAATCCAAAAGGGCAAATCTGTGGCATTTTGCGCAGTCCGGGCATGGCGAAAGACCACAGTCTTGAAATAAAGCCTCTTGTTGCTATCTACTGTCTAGGACGGTGCAGAACGCACCAGGGAAATCACTCATGCACATGCTTTACGACTCTGAATCTTTTGTAGTGGTGCAAATCCATGCCAATGCACGGGAAGAATTTGCACCCGTGCCAACAGTACCCGAGCTGGCCAGAAATGGTTTTGAGATCGTCGACAAACGATCGGGCAAAGAGGTGTATCTGGATGGATCCTGGGCTGAAATGTTCCAACAGCGCCTCAGTGCGTGGGCTCAAAACACGCCTTCACAACAAGAAATCGAAGACACCCTCGAAGGCTACAGCGGCCTCGCCACGACCCCCATCTCCCTGCACTAGCGCGCATCCCCCTCGGAGTCCTCAAAAAACCACCGGTAAGTGGGCTCCACCAGTAGCAAGACCGCCGCCAATCGTGTCACGTGCAGGGCCGTTACCAGCGGTACACCCAACTGCAGAACCTTGGCGGTGATCGCCATCTCGGCAATACCGCCGGGAGCAGTTCCCAGCAACAGGGTGGCCCAATGTACCGGCATGAGTTGGGCGAGCAGCCATGCGAAGCCGGCACTCAACACCATCATGGTCAGCGTGGCCAGCGCAACCGATGCTAGCCAGCGTGGCGCAAGATGCAGAAAGCTGCGGGTAAACCGCACCCCAAGACTGATCCCGATCACCAGCTGAGCAATATTGATCATGGTTTGGGGAATGCCGGACAACGTCACATCGCAGGCGGTCACCACCAGCGACACCATCAAGGCGCCAATAAACCAGGGATTGGTGCGGCGGCACCAGACCATCGCTAAGCAACCCATACCGGTCAGCGCCGCCAACAGTACCAGGCCAGGCCAGTGGACCAGCCGTGTGCCAGGCAGAGCGGTGTCAAGACCCTGCACCCCCGCCCATTGAAAACCAAAAGGGATCAGCACTGTGACCAGCAGCACCCGAAGGCTATGGCTGGATGCCACCAGCTCGGTCTGAGCGCCATGACGCTCGCCCATCAAGGTCATTTCGGACGCCGCGCCAATCGGCGCAGAGAAGTAAGTCGTGACGCGAGACAGCTCGTGGACATGAAAGGGCCCGGGTCCGTGATGGACCCGATGCAACCAGGCACCAAAAACCAGACCAAGTCCGAGTGCCCAAACAATATTGAGCACAAATGCCCACCACAGGCTGACGATCAGCGTCACCACCTGCGGCGTGAAGTAAAGACCCAACGCGACGCCGATGATCCATTGACCCGCATTGCGTAGCGGCGTCCAGCTCGCTGTCGGCGCACCCAGCATGGACAGCATGGCGGTCCCCAGCAGGGGGCCGATCATCCACGGCAGGGGTATACCCAGCATGACGCACAGTTCGGCAGCAGCCAAAGCAAACAGCAGTGTCATCACCACACAAGCTGAAGCTGACCGGTTCAAAACCGACAGGCAATGACTCAGGAACGGGGGCATACAAACAGGGGCTAATTGACAAGCAAGGCCAGGAGATACGGCGGAAAGCCTTAGTATCTCCGCATGGGTTATTGCCGTTTGCCGCGCGCGTTGTCGATTGCCGCTTTCTTTACTTTTTTGGGCGCCTGCGCGGGTCCGCCTGAATCGCCCGTGCTACGGCCAATGGATGCCGGCATGGCCATTGCCACTGCTGCCCGGCTGGACGGCATGCTGCCCGCTGACGTTCTTCTGCTGGGCGAGCAGCACGACGCCGCTGAGCATCAACAGCTGGCGCAACAGACCATCGCCTTGCTCGCGTCGCGCGGACAGCTGGCCGCAGTCGCTCTGGAAATGGCAGACGCCGGGGCCAGTACCGCCCCGCTCAAGCCGAGCTCCACCGAGCAGCAGGTACAAAGCGCGCTGCGCTGGAAAAACCAAGCCTGGCCCTGGCACGCCTATGGGCCAGCCGTGATGACGGCTGTACGCGCCGGCGTTCCTGTGATGGGTGCCAATCTGCCAGGATCAAAAATGCAGGCCAGCATGACCGACAACCAGCTTGACGGCCAGTTAAGTGGCGCGGCACTGAAAGCACAGCAGCAACTGATTCGGATTGGCCACTGCAATTTGCTGCCCGAGAGCCAGATCACGCCCATGACCCGCATCCAGATTGCCAGGGACATCAGCATGGCCAACACCGTGAGCCAGGCGGCGGTGCCTGGCAAGGTGGTGGTGCTGCTGTCCGGCAGTGGGCATGTTGACCGCTTTTTGGGCGTGCCACAACACTTGCCTGCGAGGCTCAAGGTCAAGGTCGTTCGCCTGAGTGCCGGCGCCGATTCCGGTAGCGACAGGGCAGGTAGCTTTGACCGCACCTGGGTCACCCCGGCGCTGCCGGAGGTCGATCATTGCGCCGCCCTGCGCGAGCAATTCGCGCCCCAATCCAGGCCAGGGGCAAACGCCAAACCCTGAACCTTCCGCAAGGCTAACTGCCACGAATCAAATCAGGCGTGCTTGCGAATCGAGTCGGCTACGACCGTGACGATGCGCTCAATTTGCGCTTTTTCCACGATGAACGGCGGACAAACCACGACGTTTTCTGCCGCCGGCCGCACCAGCACGCCGTGGTGAAAGCAATCCATAAAAATATCAAAAGCACGCTTGCCGGGTGATCCGGCTATGGGTGACAGTTCCACCGCAGCCGCCAAGCCCAGTGCACGAATGCCCACCACGTTCGGCAAGCCCTTGAGGCCACTGTGCATCGCGTCACCCAGCACCTTGCCCATTACCCCCGCACGCTCAAACAGGTTTTCCTGCTTGAACAGATCCAGCGTGGCCATGGCAGCCGCGCAGGCAACCGGATGGCCGGAGTAGGTGTAGCCGTGAAAGAACTCGATCGCATGCTCTGCCGCGCCGCTGTGGGCGTGCATCATGCTGTCGTAAATCCGGTCCGAGCAAATGACGCCGCCCAATGGAATCACGCCATTGGTGACGCATTTGGCAAAGTTCAGCATATCAGGAACCACACCGTAGTAGTCCGCGCCAAAGTTGACACCCAGGCGACCAAA
>JANOLL010000057.1:0-5243 GCA_031419775.1 Polaromonas sp.
CCGTAGGCGTGAAATGAGGCCGCCGGCTTCCAGTCGCTTGAGCAGCGGGGTGAGCGTACCCGAGTCGAGGTAAAGCCGCTCGCCTATTTCAGATACGGTCAATCCGTCACGCTCCCAGAGCACCAGCATGGCCAGGTATTGGGGGTAGGTCAGCCCCAATGCATCGAGAAGGGGCTTGTACACCTTGGTCATGGCCAATGAAGTCGAATACAGCGCGAAGCAAAGCTGGTTATCCAACTCAAGCATGGCACCGGTTTTGTTTCGCATAGTCGAGATTATAACGAACAATTAAATTGCTCACAATATAAATGACCATCGCTAAGTCGGTTTGCCTTGATGAGGGCAGACGCCGCACCGCTAAACTGAGTGTTCATGCAACAGCCCACCGCATCCCTATCTGGCCCGCCGCTCCGCAAATCTGGTCCTAAAAAGACTGAGCAAAGGATCGAAGAACTGCGTCCTGGCCAGTCGATCGAGCTCCTCAAAGCGCTACATATTCTGACGGTGGAGGGCAAACTGAACCAGGATACGCGTCGCAAGCTCAAGCAGGTGAATCACCTTTACCAATTGATTGAACCCTTGCTCAATCAGGTGCTGGCAAGCAACCCTTCGCCTCAACTGGCCGATCACGGAGCAGGCAAGTCTTACCTGGGGTTCATTCTTTACGATCTTTTTTTTAATGTGGCGCATGCGGGTCAAAAAATAGCCGGACATATTTACGGCATAGAAACCCGTCCCGAACTGGTCGATAAATCTCGTGCATTGGCTTCTCGATTGGGATTTGAGGGCATGTCATTTTTAAACCTGTCGGTGCAAGAAGCCACCCAATCGGACGCTCTGCCAGAGAAAATTGACATCGTGACAGCGCTGCACGCCTGTAACACTGCTACCGATGACGCCATCGCATTTGGATTGGCCAGGCACGCGTCCCATATCGTGTTGGTGCCTTGTTGCCAGGCCGAAGTAGCCGGTGTGTTGAAGCGACACAAAGTACTTTCACGGGCCAAGTCGCCATTGGCCGAGCTGTGGCAGCGGCCGCTGCATACGCGAGAGTTTGGCAGCCAGCTCACCAACGTTCTGCGCTGTCTGCAACTGGAAGCCAGTGGCTTTCACGTCACGGTGACCGAGCTGGTCGGTTGGGAGCATTCCATGAAAAACGAACTCATTCTGGCCAGCAAACTCTCCCAGCCAAACCTCACCAAAAGGCGTGCGGCACAGGAGCGTATGCAGCAGTTGCTGCAGGAGTTGGGCTTGGCTGAGCTGGCACTTCGGTTTGCCCCAGCGCCATGGTGACCGCCCGGCCGCTGCCAGGACAGCGCGTACCGGGTGGAATGCCTCAACTCCGGAACCGTTTGCGTGTCAGCGCCAGCGCAATCCAGAAGCCACCCACCGCATAGGCGACCAGCATGGCCAGTTGCTGCAACCCATTTTCCGGCCATTGACCGAGAAACAGTGGGCGGATCAGCTCGACCGCAGCGGTCAGTGGCAGCCAGTCCGAGATCACCAACAGGATCTGGGGAAGCTGGTCACGCGGGAAGAACACACCACTTAAAAACATGGTCGGCGTGAGAAAAAGCGTGAAGTAATAGGTGAAAAAGTCGTAGCCCTTGGCGAGAGCATTAAAGATGAGGGCAATGCTGGCAAAGGTAATGCCAACCAAACCGAGCAAAGGCAATACCAGCAGCAGCAACGGGCTGTGACTGATGTTGAGCAGCAGCATGACGATCAAAATCACGGTAGAAGTAAAAAGCGCCTTGAAGGCGGCCCAGAGCATTTCGGCAAACACCAGATCATCCAACTGCACTGGCGCATTCATGATGCCGTCCCAGGTGCGCTGCACGTGCATACGCGAGAACGCGGAATACAAGGCCTCAAATGACGCTGCATTCATGGCGCTGGTGCAAATGGAACCACTGGCCAGGAACAAGATATAAGGCACGGCCACGCCGCCTGACTGCACCTGTCCAATCAGTGCACCCAGCCCGTATCCAAAGGCCACTAGCGTGATCAGCGGCTCGGCGATATTACCGACCAGACTCGGAATAGCCAGTTTTTGCCAGACTAGCAAATTTCGTCTGAACACCGGCACCCAGCGCCAGCTGATTCGCGGTGAACGCCAGATCGAGGTCACGCGTGCGGGCGTCGCAGCCATCATCCGTCCTCCCGGATTTGCCGGCCGGTTAACTTGAGGAAGAGATCTTCGAGGTTGGCAGGACGATGCAAGGTACGCAGCTGTGGATAGTCGGCCAGCGCATCCAGCAGACGCTTCGAATTCTGGGTGTAAAAAAACACGGTTTCACCGCTGACTTCGGTGCGGGCGGCAAGCGCCTTAAGCGGGGACTCCAGCAAATCCAGCGCGCCGACGCCATAGACCTCGACCACGTCAGGCTCCAGATTGTCGGCAATCAGCTGGCGCGGAGGACCTTCTGTCATTTTTTTTCCATGATCGAGAACCAACAGGCGGTTGCACAAACGCTCGGCTTCATCCATAAAGTGTGTGGTGAGCAAAATCGACTTGCCCTGTTGCAGCAATCGCTGCAGACGTTCCCACATCAAATGCCGGGCCTGCGGATCAAGGCCGGTGGTGGGCTCATCGAGCAGCAAGAGGTGAGGGTCGTTGATCAGTGCGCGCGCCAGACTCAAGCGCCGTTTCATGCCGCCAGACAGCTCGCTGAGTTTTGCGTTGGCCTTGTGTGTGAGCGCTGCGAACTCCAGCAGTTTTGGGATGCGCGCCTTGATCACAGCGTCCTTCAGGCCAAAATAGCGTCCGAACACCAGCAGGTTTTCAGCGCACGAAAAGTCCGGGTCCAGGCTGTCGAACTGGCTCACGATGCCCAGATTTTGCTTGATAGACAGAGCGTCTTTCGGCATGTGAAGCGCAGTGCCCGCCTGACCACCGCTGAAGTAAGCAATGCGGCCTGCGTCTGGAACCACCATGCCCAGGCACATGCGAACGGTGGTGGTTTTGCCAGCGCCGTTTGGGCCAATCACGCCCAAACACTCGCCCGGGGCAATGTCAAACGACAGAGAATCGACTACGGTCGCCTGCCCATAGCGTTTGACCAGCCCCTGGACTGAAAATATAGGCGAACTCATAGCAGGGGTCATGGCGGCATTGTGCCTTGATGGTCTGAGGCAACAGGCTCCGCTGAAATTTTCGGCAGCCCAGTCAAGTTGCGGTAAATTCACAGCCCGCCCGCATTTTTATTCACCCAACCTGGCTTTTCGATGACCACTTTCGGCACCCCTTTATCTCCGCACGCCACCAAAGTCATGTTGCTTGGCTCGGGCGAGCTTGGCAAGGAGGTGCTGATAGCCTTGCAGCGGTTGGGTGTGGAAACCATAGCAGTCGATCGCTATGACCATGCACCAGGCCAGCAGGTGGCACACCATGCCCGCACGATCACCATGAGCGACCCCGAGCAGCTGAAAAACTTGATCGAAACCGAAAAGCCCTACTTGGTGGTTCCAGAAATTGAAGCCATCGCCACCTCCATGCTGGAACAGCTCGAAGCCGCGGGTACCGTGCGCGTGGTCCCGACGGCGCGGGCCGCCCGCCTCACTATGGACCGCGAAGGTATTCGCCGACTAGCCGCTGAAACACTGGGTCTGCCCACCAGTCCATACGTGTTTTGTGATTCCCTGGCTGAACTGCAGGCCGCCATTGATTCGAAAATCGGCTATCCATGCATGGTCAAGCCGGTGATGAGTTCATCTGGCAAGGGCCAAAGCAAGATTGCGCGCCACCTGGATGTGGCCGCCGCCTGGGACCACGCCATGGCTGGTGGCCGAGTAAGCCACGGGAGGGTGATCGTGGAGGGCTTCATTGACTTCGACTACGAGATCACCCTGCTCACAGTGCGCGCACAGGGGCATGACGACACCATTCAAACTCATTTTTGCGAGCCGATTGGTCATGTGCAGGTCAATGGCGACTATGTGGAAAGCTGGCAGCCCCATCGGATGAGCGAAGTCGCCCTGCAAAAGAGCCGGGCCATCGCCAAGTCTGTAACCGACAACCTGGGGATGGGTCTGAACGGCGAACCGTCCGGCCTCGGCCTGTTTGGCGTTGAACTGTTTGTTAAAGGCGATGAGGTGTGGTTCAGCGAAGTCAGCCCGCGTCCCCACGACACCGGCATGGTGACCCTGTGCACGCAGGTCCAGACCCAGTTTGAACTGCATGCCCGCGCCATTCTTGGCCTACCGGTCAACACGGCGTTGAAAAGTCCTGGCGCCAGTGCCGTGATCTACGGCGGCATAAACAGCGTCGGTATTGTGTTTGACGGCGTGGCCGAAGCACTGCGCGTCCCGAATTCCGATATCCGCTTGTTCGGCAAGCCCGAAAGTTTTGTCAAACGCCGCATGGGCGTGGCGCTGGCTTTTGATGAGGATGTCGAAGTGGCCCGCCGCCATGCGAAGCAGGCCTCAGCGCTGGTCAA
Organism: Polaromonas sp.; assembly: GCA_031419775.1. Taxonomy (GTDB): domain Bacteria; phylum Pseudomonadota; class Gammaproteobacteria; order Burkholderiales; family Burkholderiaceae_C; genus Polaromonas. The sequence goes on from JANOLL010000057.1 coordinate 4,440, forward strand.
ACCGCGGGCCGCTGGTTAGGAAAAAATCCCGGCGTGTCGCATTTCGCCCAACCCATGACTGAGGCCGTTCCGCGTCGGGTGCTGCCTGTGCTGGTGCTGGCGCAGTTTGCCGGAACTTCATTGTGGTTCGCCGTCAATGCGGTAATGCCGGATTTGCAGCGTGAACTGGGCTGGCCAGCATCCGCTGTCGGCAGGCTGACTTCATCACTTCAATTCGGCTTTATTTTGGGCACACTGGTTTTTGCACTATTGGCTATTGCCGACCGCTTTCCGGCGCGGCGGGTTTTTCTGTTGAGCGCGCTGGCGGGAGCGTTCTGCACCGTGGGCGCGTGGTGGATGGTGCGCAACTTCACGGCCTTGCTCTTGTGGCGCGCAGCAACCGGGTTTTTTCTGGCGGGTATCTATCCGGTGGGCATGAAGATCGCCGCGCAGTGGTACCGCCGGGGGCTGGGTGGGGCGCTGGGCCTGCTGGTTGGCGCGCTGGTACTCGGGTCGGCCAGTGCCCATGCGTTGCGTGCCTTGGGCAGCGAGCTGCCCTGGCCTAGCGTCATGCTGGGGGTAGCAGCTTTGGCCGCCGGCGGCGGCGTGATGCTCTATGGGCTGTTGCCGGAGCCTCCCGATGCTCCAGCACGGCCCGTCACGCTGCAATGGCGCGCGCTGGCTACGCTGTGGACCGATGGGCGCGTTCGGGCTTCAGTGCTGGGCTATTTTGGTCACATGTGGGAGCTCTACACCTTGTGGGTGCTGGTGCCACTGATTCTGTCCAGTCGGCTGGAGGGGCCAGCGCTTTCGCTTGCCGCATTT
>JANOLL010000058.1:0-4632 GCA_031419775.1 Polaromonas sp.
GTATTTTTCCTGGCCTTCCTTGTCGGTCCACTTGCGGGTGCGCAGGCTGCCTTCGACGTAGACCTGGGAGCCTTTGCGCAGGTATTGACCCACAATTTCAGCCAGCCGGCCATTAAAGGCCACACGGTGCCATTCGGTGGCTTCTTTCATTTCACCACTGGTCTTGTCCTTCCAGCGGTCCGTGGTCGCAATGGTCACGTTGGCGATCTGGTCGCCGTTGGGAAAGCTGCGCATTTCCGGGTCTTTGCCAAGGTTGCCGACGATGATGACTTTGTTGACGGATGCCATGCTGTTACTCCTAGTCTTGCCAGTTTAACTGGCTGACCAAACGACTCCTGGCTGCCAATGCAAAAATCTCCGTCGACCCAAATCCCGCAAGCCCAGTCGCAGAGCGGCGCCTCGGTATGATTGAAGGTTTCCCTCTGAGCGCCTGCCGTGAATTCCCCCATTGATCCCGAACCCTCAGGTGTTGGCGTGCGCTGCGACCCCGACGACAAATTACCCGCGACCGATTTGGCCGTTTTGTTGACCGGCCAGGAACCCCAAGCGGCCAGCCAAGGGGGGTCCATTTTTGCTGCACAGAAGATCAGCATTCGCGGCGCGCGCACCCACAACCTCAAAAACATTGACCTCGATATCCCGCGCAACCAGCTGGTGGTGATCACCGGCTTGAGCGGTTCAGGTAAATCCAGCCTGGCATTTGACACGCTGTATGCCGAAGGCCAGCGCCGCTATGTCGAAAGTTTAAGCACCTACGCGCGTCAGTTTTTGCAGCTGATGGACAAGCCCGATGTCGACATGATCGAGGGGCTGTCACCCGCGATTTCAATTGAACAAAAGGCCACCTCACACAACCCGCGCTCCACCGTGGGGACCGTGACCGAAATCCACGACTACCTGCGTCTGCTGTTTGCCCGCGCCGGCACACCGTTTTGCCCCGAGCATGACCTGCCACTCCAGGCCCAAAGTGTCAGCGAGATGGTCGATACGGTGCTGGGCCTGCCCGAAGACACCAAGCTGATGATTCTGGCGCCGGTCGCGCGTGACCGCAAAGGCGAGTTTGAGCATCTGTTTGCCGAGATGCAGGCGCAAGGCTACGTACGCTTTCGGGTTCAAGGGGTGGCCTATGAATTTGATGAGTTGCCCAAGCTCAAAAAAACTGAAAAGCACGACATCGATGTGGTGATTGACCGCATCAAGGTCCGGACCGATAGCGACCCACAGGGGCGCTCTCAAGTTGGGCAGCGTCTGGCAGAAAGTTTTGAAGCGGCTTTACGCCTGGCCGACGGCAAAGCCCTGGCACTGGAAATGGACACCGGCAAAGAGCATTTGTTCAGCGCCAAGTTTGCCTGCCCGGTGTGCAGCTATTCCCTGAGCGAAATGGAGCCGCGCCTGTTTTCGTTCAATTCGCCGGTGGGCGCCTGCCCCAGCTGTGATGGACTGGGACACCGGGAGTTTTTTGATCCGGCGCGCGTCGTCGCCTTCCCGTCCTTGAGTCTGGCCAGCGGCGCCGTCAAGGGCTGGGACCGGCGCAATGGCTACTACTTCTCCATGCTCGAAAGTCTGGCCAAACACTATGCCGTTGACATCGACACTGCTTTTGAAAACCTGCCAGTCAATGTGCAGCAAGTGGTGTTGCACGGCTCGGGCGATGAAGACATCAAGTTCAGCTACCTGATGGACTCGGGCGCCTCGGCGGGCAAAAAAGTCAACAAGAAGCATCCGTTTGAAGGCGTGATCACCAATTTTGAACGTCGCTACAAAGAGACTGATTCAACCGCCGTGCGCGAGGAACTTTCTCGCTACCGCAGCGTGCAGCCCTGCCCCGATTGCCGGGGCACGCGCTTGCGGGTCGAGGCCCGTCATGTCTATCTGGTGGGTGACCCCGGCGCAGAGGGCACAGCAGTTCGCAAGGCGATTTATGAAGTCAGCCGCGACACCCTGCGCGACAGTTTTGCGTATTTCAAGGGCTTGACCATGCACGGTGCGAAAGGAGAGATTGCCGGCAAGGTGGTGCGCGAAATTGGCCTGCGCCTGAAGTTTCTCAACGACGTCGGACTCAATTATCTGAGCCTGGACCGCAGCGCTGAAACCCTTTCGGGCGGCGAGTCGCAGCGCATCCGGCTGGCGTCGCAGATTGGTTCGGGGCTGACCGGTGTCATGTACGTGCTCGACGAGCCCAGCATTGGCCTGCACCAGCGCGACAACGACCGGCTGATTGGCACCCTCAAACATCTGCGTGACATCGGCAACAGCGTGTTGGTCGTCGAGCATGATGAAGACATGATTCGCGCGGCCGACCATGTGATCGACATGGGGCCGGGCGCAGGCATCCACGGTGGCCGCGTCATGGCGCAGGGCAGCTTTGAAGATGTGCAGAACAGCCCCCACTCCCTGACCGGAAAATACCTGGCCCAAACCCTGACGATCGCAGTGCCCAAACGCCGCACCGCCTGGCTGCCCGTCGTTAAGAAAGACAACGCCTTCACCGCCAGAAAGCCTTCACGCTTTCCGCCCAGTCCAGCCGCCGAAAGGCGCGCTGCGCGGGAGGCGCAGCATCTGGCCACGCTGGGCGACATGCAGGCGCTACGCGTCATCAACGCCACAGGCCATAACCTGCAGGGCGTGAGCGTCGAGTTCCCGGTTGGCCTGCTGACCTGCGTGACCGGCGTCTCGGGCTCGGGCAAGTCCACGCTGGTTAATGACACGCTCTACGCCGCTGTAGCGCGCACGCTCTACCGCGCGCATGAAGAACCAGCCGAGCACGAAGCGATTGAAGGCATCGAGCACTTCGACAAGGTTATCAATGTCGACCAGTCGCCGATTGGCCGTACGCCGCGCAGCAACCCGGCCACTTACACCGGCCTGTTCACGCCGATCCGAGAACTGCTGGCCGAGATGAACACCGCACGCGAGCGCGGCTATGGCGCGGGTCGCTTCAGCTTCAATGTGGCCGGTGGCCGCTGCGAAGCCTGCCAGGGCGACGGCGTTGTGAAGGTCGAGATGCACTTTTTGCCCGATGTCTACGTGGCCTGCGACGTCTGCAAGGGCATGCGTTACAACCGCGAAACGCTCGAAGTTCAGTACAAGGGTAAAAACATCGCTCAGATTTTGGATCTGACGGTCGAAGCCGCTGCCGAGTTCTTCAAGGCCGTGCCCAACATAGCGCGCAAGCTGCACACCCTACTGGACGTGGGCCTGAGTTACATCAAGCTGGGTCAGGCGGCGACCACGCTTTCAGGCGGCGAGGCGCAACGCGTCAAGCTCGCACTGGAACTGAGCAAGCGCGACACCGGTCGCACGCTTTACATTTTGGATGAACCAACCACCGGCCTGCACTTTGCCGATATTGATTTGTTGCTCAAGGTGCTGCACCAGCTGCGCGATGCGGGCAATACGATTGTGGTGATTGAGCACAACCTCGATGTCATCAAGACCGCCGACTGGCTGATCGATATGGGCCCGGAAGGCGGCGCGGGTGGCGGCACAGTGGTGGGCGTTGGCACGCCAGAAGACATTGCTGCCAATCCGGCCAGCCACACCGGGCGGTATCTCAGCCGACTGCTGTGATGCCCTACGCACGGTTCTTACGCAGCAGGCCCTCGCCACGCGAGCCTGCGAGAAAGTGATTCTGTCGAAACGACAAAGCCCGCGCTAGACGGGCTTTGTCGGAGCGAGGCTCACGGCTTCCGCCGTGCGCTTTGCTTAGAAGGCAAAGGTCGCGGTCGAGGTGCCACCAGTGGTAATCGGTGTCGGCGTCGGAGTCGCCATTTGGCTTGTGGTACTGGTAGGCGTCGTCCTTTGCAGGGCTTCTAGCGAATAGCGCCCGGCCGCAAAAGTGTCTTCAGAGAAGGTCAGCGTAGCGGTACCACCCAGGTAACTTGTAACGACAGGCCCCAACGTTGGCAGGCTATAGCTGAACACACCGGAATTGCTAGTAATGCCAACAACCGGCCGCGAAATCACCTCGACGATGGATGATGATGCCCCGCCAGTCGTCAGTGCCTGCAGCGCTCGCACATCCGCGTCGATGGGCGTGATGCCGGTTGTCACGGTGCCTGAGATGGTGCCCACAGTGACCGTGCCTGGACGCAGCGTCGTGAAGATGGGCGTGATGGTATCCGTGACGACAGGCACGCTGCGAATTACCGCTGTCTGGTAGCCCGGCGCTGTCAGTACCAGGTTGTAAGTACCCGCATCGATGGGCTGGATCAAATAGGTCCCGCTTGTCGTCGGAATGGTGGAACGCACCGTTACGCCGTTCTGCTGCAAAGCCACCGTGGTGCTGCCGTTGGCGATGGACGCATCGACCGTGCCTGAGACCCCGGTAAGCGTGCGCGCAAAGACACGTACAACAGGGCGCAACAAGTATTTGTCATTGCCGGTGGTCGTGATCTTCACGGATTTGCAGACGTCCATGTCCAGCACAAGATCAGCCAGCTGGTTGGCAGCGATGTCAATGTTGACTTTCAATTTGAGGCCCGAGCTTTGAGCGCTCGGCGTCGTCAGCGCGAGTTCGGCGCTTGTCCCGGCTAGCACGACAGAGTTGGCCAGCACATTGCCGCGATTGGGGGCCAAAACCAGGCGAAGCTGCGTGTACTTGCCTGCCGGCAAGGCAGTCTGGCCCAGTTC
>JANOLL010000059.1:0-5295 GCA_031419775.1 Polaromonas sp.
GTTGCGCGGGTATTTGGCACATCTGACGGTCGCTTGGCTGCGTAAGCACTTAAGGCCGCCCATGTCCGCTTTCGGCTATTTCGCCCTGACCGCCTTTGAATCGGAGCACCCCTTTGTCGCATTCGCCAGACGCGGCTCTGATTTCACGACTGCGAGCTGTTTCGCCTCGTCACTCTCCGCCGCCCACACCGATTCGCAGTTATTTGATTCACGGCGGCATTTTGTTGCTTTGGGTTGGTTTGTTCGCCATGGCCTTTCGGTACAACGGATTGTTGGCGTGGTCTACCGGTCTGATTTATGTGGCCTATGACACGGTTTTACTAGCGTTTGTTTTTTGGCAAACGCGGTCTTTGGCGGGTGACTTTTCAGGCTCTGAGCGCGAACAAATGTCGGCACGCGGGGGTGTCGATAGCCCGGTTCTTCTCGGGGTGATTGTGGCTGCCCACAACGAGGCCGCCGTGCTGCCCATCACCTTGGCGGCGCTACTCGGCCAATCCGACCCGCCGGATCAGATTGTGATTGCCGATGATGGATCGTCTGACGACACTGCGGCGATCTTGCTGCGCCTGTACGGCCTCACCCCTCCTGCCATGGGGTGCCTGAGCGATGCCAGCGCCAGCCACCCATCGTTGCGCTGGCTGCGTTTGAATCACGGCGGTAAGGCCAGAGCTTTGAACGCTGCCATCCTGCTGATGACAACTGATGTGGTGTTAACTGTGGATGGCGATACCTTGCTGGAGCAACAGTCGATTGGCGTGGTGCGCCAGGCGTTTTCGTCCGAACCCGCGTTGGTGGCGGCTACCGGGGTTCTTGCACCGGTATGCAAAGGGTCGTTCAGCGGGCGTATCTTTCAATGGTTTCAAACTTATGAGTACATGCGCAACTTCTTATCTCGCTATGCGTGGATGCGGGTGGGTGGTCTTCTGCTTATTTCCGGTGCTTTTGCCGGTTTTCGGCGCAAAGCAGTGGTGGAGGTGGGGGGCTTTGACGCCGATTGCCTGGTGGAAGATTACGAGCTGATTCACAGGTTGCGGCGGTACGCTACGCTGAACGGTCACTCCTGGACCACCCGGGTTTTGGGCGGGGCGCGCGCACGCACGGAGGCCCCTGGCAACGTCGGCGCGTTTCTGCGACAGCGCCGCCGCTGGTTTGGCGGGTTTCTTCAAACCCAGTATTGGTATCGCGACATGGTGGGCGATCGTCGCCATGGCTGGCTGGGTCTTGCCATGCTGCCGGTTAAGGCGGTCGACACATTTCAACCCTTGTACGGCTTGACGGCTTTCCTGTTGCTGCTTTACTACCTCGCGCATGGATCGCTTGGGGTTTTGGCGCCGGTTGGTGGGGTGATTGGGGCCAAGATCGTGATTGACCTGGCATTCCACCTCTGGTCGGTGTACCTGTACCGGCGCTGGGCGGAAAGCGATTTGTCCGGCGGAGTGGTGCGTGCGTCGAAAGCGAGTTTTGGCTACGCATTTTTGGCCGCGCTGGCAGAACCGTTTACCTTTCAGATTTTGCGGCATACCGGTGCCGCCTGGGGCTGGCTGGCCTTCTTGACAGGTCAACGCAAATGGGGCCGGCAAAGCCGTGGCGGACTGTTGCCACCTGCCTAGGTGCGGGCTTTCACTGTGCTCGGCCAACGCAGGGGAAAGCTGACAAATAGTTAACTATGCCGCGCCAATAGGGGCTCAAATGTGATTTGAATGTCAAAACCTTCTCGATTGTAAGTGGTCACTTTCTTCTTATGCCTTACTGAGTAGAGCTTTAGGGTTTTCTTACAAAGTCAACGCAACAGATACCGCGCAGAAAAGTTGGAAGGTAAAGATAGCGACTTGTTCAACAACAGGAGCTTCAATGTCCCGTATCCATGTTTCTCAAGTTCGAACTTTTGTCGGCCGCCAGCACCCTTTGCGTGCCATTTCCTCGGCGTGGGTGATGGCCGCTACCTTGGTATGCGGCGTTCCGGCGCAAGCCGGTGTGCTGGATATTGGTGGTGGCGCGGGTGCCGGAGCCGGGGTTGGCCTGGGTTTGGGTATCGGTGGTAATACCGCAATATTGCCTATTGGCGGCGGAGTGAATGCCGGCGTGGGCCTGGATGCCGGTGTGCGCGCCGGCTCTAATGCCAATGTCACAGCTGAAGAGCGCGCGTCCGCTACGGGCGCTGCGGGCTCAGGCAGCGTAGATGCTCAAGCTGGCGGCGGGGCAAGTGCTTCTGGCACGCTAAATGGCACGGGCCGTTTGGTGGGTGGTGTGCGTGACACAAGTCGGGCGGTAGGAAACGCAGCCGTTCGGACGGGCAAGCGCGCCGCCGCAACGACGCAGGGCGCTGTGCAGGGAACCGGTGGTGTCCGCGCCAACCTGGCAGCTGAGGCTAGCGCTGATGCCCGCTTGCAAAACGGGCTTTTGCAGGCGAACTAAGGGCGTGGGTGTCACTGCTGGGAACTTTCCCGCCTGGCAGTGACATCTGTAAGCTCCAAGGCTTGCTTCAGGTCGGTTAGCCAGTGCGCATAGGCAGTTGCCTGGTCTTGCTCCGGCATGCGCAGCAATGCTGCCGGATGCAGCGTGACCAAGACGGGCAAACCGTCACTTCGGGTGAGCCATTGGCCTCTTTCGGACAAGACGGCAACTCGACGACCCAACACTGAGGAGGCGGCAGTGGCGCCCAAGGCCAACACGGCGCTTGGTTTGACCAACTCAATCTCGGTCTCTAGCCAATGCAGGCAGGCGGCCGCTTCACTTTGTGACGGTGTCTTGTGCATTCGCCTTCTGCCGCGGGGCTCGAACTTGAAATGCTTGACCGCATTCGTCACGTACATGCTGCTGCGCAAGTAGCCGAGCTCAGCCAGGGCCCGGTCGAAAAGCTGGCCTGCCGGGCCGACAAAAGGACGTCCATGCAGGTCTTCCTGGTCGCCGGGTTGTTCGCCGACGACCATTAAGCGCGCAAACAGCGGGCCTTCGCCACACACCGCCTGGGTAGCATGCTGGCCAATCGGGCAGTTACGACATTTTTCAGCAGCAGCCTTGAGCGTTGAAAGTGTTAAACGCTGGTCAGGTGCAAGGGCCAACTGACCAAGTGCGACGGCTTTAGCCGCGAGCGGCGCGGCCGGTATGCGTCGAAGAGGCTCGCTAGGCAGATTTTGGATCATATGAACCTGACGCTCGGCAGCGCTTGCGCTCAGGGCGCTGATGAACTGCGCCTCGGGCAGGTTGTGCCAATAGCGGCGAGGCATTTCCTTTTGCATCATCTTGAGCTTCAGGCGCGCCGGATTAAAGATGTGCTGGTAGTAGGTCAGCCAAAGTTGCTCGCCGGCATCTGCTGGTGGCGCCTCGTCGCGATGCGCACCCGGGCCAAGCTGCGCGCGCGCGCCGTCCCAGTGGACGCTGCACTCGGGTGTAAGGATGGCCCACCGCATCTGAGAAAAGCGGCGGGCAAAAAATGGCGTGATCGCCGCCACGATATGGTGTTGGGGCTCAAACCAGGCCATATGCAGCGGCCCGCCAAGCGGCTGGCTGCGAAAGACTTCATCTTCGAGCGGACGAAAACGCACAAACGCCTTCATTTTGTGCATGTCCCGCCGCACCGCGTGGGCCAGCCGGGCCGCCTCCATGCGGTCGGCATCCAGAGGATCGTGACGCAGGCCGGGCTCATGCGCCAGCCGCCACAGCAGGCGATACAAAAGGCCGAAGCGTTGCGGGTCGCTGTGCAAGATAACGGTTTGGCAAAGCGCTAAAAAATCGGCCGGAACCGTGACCAACGCTGGCGACAGGACGACCTTGTTGTCGGTCGACCGTGTGTGGTCTTCGATCGGGTCGTTGGCAAACAGGTCCAGGGTGGGAGCGTCGCGACAGTGCCAGCTGACTTGCGCGGGCGCGATGTGTTGCCCCAGCAATCGACGCGCGTGGTGGCGAAAATCTGCCAGATCGGTTGCACTGGCGAGCGACACGGAAGTCAAGGTGTCGTCCACCGCGTCAAACAGATCGTTCATTGCGCCCATGTTTGATCCTGTCTCGGCGGGTGTGTCAAGCCGCCAGAGCCGGGGTCAGGGTGGTGGGCTCTTCACCAAAAAGTGACCCCTGTTCCGGGGCCGGACGCAGGTGCGCCTGCAGGCCTGCAGCGTCGAGTGTGACGCCGGGGTGGTGATCCGGCAGCAACACAAAGGGCAGGACTTTTTTCAGTGGCACATGCAGGCGCAGCAAATCATCGACTCGCACCTGGCGCACGCGGCGCGCCTGAAGGATTCGCATGACGGCCTTGACGCCGAGACCGGGTACCCGCAGCAGCATTTCGCGCGGTGCCCGATTGATATCCACCGGAAACTGCGCACGGTGCGCCAACGCCCATGCGAGCTTGGGATCGAGCTCCAGGCTGAGCATGCTGCTGGCTTGACCGCCGTTTCCTTCCGGCACGATTTCATCATGGCTGAAGCCGTAAAAGCGGATCAACCAATCAGCCTGATACAGCCGGTGTTCACGCATCAGGGGCGGGTGTTTAAGCGGCAGCCGGCTGGACGCGTCCGGGATGGGACTGAAGGCCGAGTAGTAGACCCGTCGCAAGCGAAAGGCGCTGTACAGCATGGCACTGGCCTGCAGAATTTGTCGGTCATTGGCCGCGTCGGCGCCGACAATCATTTGCGTACTTTGTCCGCCCGGCGCAAAGACGGGCGCTGCACTACGCCGGGTTTTGAGCGATTGCGGCAAGGAGATCACGCTATGCCGAATCTGGTCCTTTGCCGCACCTTTGGCATCGTCGATGTGCACCCGTAGCCTGGCCATGGATCGTCGTATGGCGGCGCCGTCTTTTTCAGGGGCCAATGCCTGCAGGCCTTCCTGAGTGGGTAATTCAATGTTGATGCTTAGGCGGTCGGCGTATTTCCCGGCTTGTGCCAGTAGTTCGGGCGAGGCATCGGGAATCGACTTGAGGTGGATATAGCCGCGAAAATCGTGGTCTTCCCGCAGCGAGCGGGCGACAGCCACCACTTGCTCCATGGTGTAGTCGGGATTCTGGATGATTCCGCTGGACAGGAAAAGCCCTTCAATGCAGTTGCGGCGGTAAAAGTCAAGCGTGAGCTGCACCACTTCGTCGACTGAAAAGCGCGCACGGGGCACATTGCTGCTGACCCGGTTGACGCAGTACAGGCAGTCGTACGTGCAAAAGTTGGTGAGCAGGATCTTGAGTAGTGAGATACAGCGGCCATCGGGCGCGTAGCTGTGACAGATGCCCGAGCCCTCTGTTGAGCCGATGCCTTTGCCGCCCAGGGAATGGCGTTTGGCGGTACCGCTGGACGAGCACGAGGCATC
>JANOLL010000060.1:0-5124 GCA_031419775.1 Polaromonas sp.
CCACTTTGTTGAGTTTGTTCATGGTTCTCCTCTAGAGAAAAGCCGCAGACTGGCTGCGATTGATAAGTTATACGCCGTGAATGACCATCACCCAAAGCGTTACAGTTATTGTGCCACAGCAACTTGTGGGTTCAAGCTTGCAAGCACCCATGGCCAAAACAGACGCGCGATTCTCTGGGGTTTGTTGCTGGCATGCCACAACTCTGGGGTCTGACATCAGGCCTTAAAATCAATCGCGCTGCATCGGCGCAGATCGCGCCAAATCCAATCCAGGCTCCTCATGACCCAGTTCGCCAAAGAAACCCTGCCCATTAGCCTAGAAGAAGAGATGCGGCGCAGTTATCTCGACTACGCCATGAGCGTCATCGTAGGTAGGGCATTGCCAGACGCGAGAGACGGACTCAAGCCAGTGCACAGGCGCGTCCTCTTTGCGATGCACGAACTCAACAACGACTGGAATCGCCCGTATAAAAAATCCGCCCGGATTGTCGGTGACGTCATCGGCAAATACCACCCACATGGCGACCAGTCGGTGTATGACACCATCGTGCGGATGGCGCAGGATTTTTCGATGCGCCACCTGCTGGTGGATGGGCAGGGCAACTTCGGCTCCGTTGACGGTGATAACGCAGCAGCCATGCGCTACACCGAAATCCGGTTGGCGAAAATTGCGCATGAATTACTGGCTGATCTTGACAAAGAGACCGTCGACTTCGGTCCCAACTATGACGGTAGCGAACAAGAACCCCTGGTCATGCCAACCAGGCTACCTAATTTGCTCGTCAACGGGTCGGGCGGAATCGCTGTTGGCATGGCCACCAATATTCCCCCGCACAACCTCAATGAAGTGGTTGATGCCTGCCTTCATCTGCTGAAAAGTCCGGACGCCTCGATAGACGAGTTGATGGAAATCATCCCGGCCCCGGACTTTCCAACCGCCGGCATTATTTACGGCATCAACGGCGTCAAAGACGGTTACCGCACCGGACGAGGCAAAGTGGTCATGCGCGCCAAGTGCCATTTTGAGGATATTGATAAGGGGCAGCGCCAATCCATCATCGTTGACGAATTGCCCTATCAGGTTAACAAAAAGACCTTGCAGGAACGCATGGCTGAGTTGGTCCACGAAAAGAAAATAGAAGGTATCAGCCACATTCAGGATGAGAGCGACAAGTCCGGTATGCGCCTGGTTATCGAGCTCAAGCGCGGCGAAGTGCCGGAAGTGGTGCTCAACAACCTCTACAAGCAGACTCAGCTTCAAGACACGTTCGGCGTCAACATGGTGGCGCTGATCAACGGCCAGCCCAAGCTGTGTAATTTAAAAGAACTCATTCAGGTCTTTCTGTCCCACCGCCGAGAGGTAGTCACCCGCCGCACTGTTTACACCTTGCGCAAGGCGCGCGAGCGCGGCCACGTACTTGAAGGTCTGGCCGTAGCGCTGGCCAATATTGATGACTTCATCGCCATCATTCGCAATGCACCTACCCCGCCGGTCGCCAAGGCAGAGTTGATGCTGCGACCATGGGACAGCAGCCTGGTCAGGGAAATGCTCACCCGTACCCGAGCCGATGGCGCTATGGTGAATGCCGACAGTTACCGACCTGATGGCCTTGACAAAGCCTACGGTATGGGCGACGACGGCCTCTACCGTCTGTCTGAAACCCAAGCTCAAGAAATATTGCAGATGCGGCTTCAGCGTCTGACGGGACTGGAGCAAGACAAAATTGTGGCGGAGTACAAAGAGGTCATGGCTGAGATTGATGACTTACTGGACATTCTTTCCCGGCCAGAACGGGTGGCGATCATCATTGGAGAGGAACTGTCTGCAATCAAACAAGAGTTTGGCCAGACCAAGCTCGGCGCTCGCCGTAGCTTTATCGAACACAGCTCTTTTGATCTGAGTACTGAAGACCTGATCACACCGACTGATATGGTGGTCACGCTTTCCCACACGGGTTACATCAAAAGCCAGCCGCTTTCAGAGTACCGCGCACAAAAACGCGGTGGTCGGGGCAAACAGGCAACGGCAACCAAGGAAGATGACTGGGTAGACCAGCTGTTCATTGCCAATACCCACGACTACATCCTTTGCTTTTCCAACCGTGGTCGCCTGTATTGGCTCAAGGTTTGGGAAGTGCCGGCCGGGTCGCGTGGCTCACGCGGGCGCCCCATCGTCAACATGTTTCCGCTGCAAGATGGAGAAAAGGTTACCGTTGTGCTGCCATTGACCGGCGAAAAACGTACTTTTCCGCCCGACCAGTATGTATTCATGTCCACATCCATGGGCACGGTCAAAAAGACCCCGCTCGAAGATTTCAGCAACCCGCGCAAAGCCGGCATCATTGCTGTCGATCTGGATGATGGGGATTTCTTAATTGGTGCAGCCCTGACAGATGGAAAGCATGACGTGATGCTTTTTTCTGACGGCGGTAAAGCCGTCCGCTTTGACGAAAACGATGTGCGACCGATGGGCCGAACCGCCCGCGGCGTGCGAGGCATGACGCTCGAAGAAGGGCAAAACGTGATCGCCATGTTGGTCGCTGAAGACGAGCAACAAAGCGTCCTGACGGCAACCCAGAATGGTTTTGGCAAGCGCACGTCGATCACCGAATACACCCGCCACGGTCGCGGCACCAAAGGCATGATTGCCATCCAGCAGAGCGAGCGCAATGGCAAAGTTGTCGCAGCAACGCTGGTCCATGCAGATGACGAAATCATGCTGATCACCGACAAAGGCGTACTGGTTCGCACTCGGGTGAGCGAAATCCGAGAAATGGGAAGGGCAACCCAGGGGGTCACCCTAATCGGGCTGGATGAAGGTTCACAATTGAGTGGCTTGCAGCGCATTGTCGAAAACGACGCCGCGCTGGATGACTTCGACAACGCCACTCCTGGCGATGAAACGGCAGGCGCGGTCACCTGACCCCCGGCCCCTCCTAACCGGATCCCCACCATGAAAAAACTTCTCACCGGCCTGGCCATTGCCAGCTTTGCCATCTGTAGCGTTGGTCACGCCCAAACCGCCGATCCCAAACTAGAGTGGGCCACCAAAGTTGTGGCCTCGCAGCAGGGTCCGGAACTTGACCGGCTGGTCGCTCAACTTGCCGACAGTGCGATTCAGGAAGTGTTGCAAAACTGGGGCCCAAAGCTGCAAACCAGCGTTCCTAAAGCGCGCCAGCAACAGGCGACGGACGATCTCAATGCGGAGCTCAAAAAATATTTTGAAGACGTCTCAAAAGTCATCAGCGGTAAGGTCAGCAAGGTCAGCACCGATGCGCTCATTCCAGCCTACATGGAACGCTTCACCCTTGATGAACTGAAGCAAATTGCGGCATTTTTTGAATCGCCAGCGATTAAAAAATACCAGGCAGCCGCGCCTGAACTCGGCAGTTTCTTTGTCAAGCAGCTGGTGGATGCGACACGCTCGGACGTTACGGCGCGCGTCAGACAATTTGACGAAGCTGCTGCCAGGATCGTGGGTTCAGCACCTGCAGCGAAAGCGGCACCGGCTGTTCCCGGAGCATCTGACAAGAGCAAGCCCGCCACCAAGAAATGACCCGGCCCTTCAATTTTTCGGCCGGGCCCGCCTGCCTGGCAGAGGAGGTTTTGGAAGAAGCTGCTGCAGACATGCTGGACTGGCATGGCAGCGGCGTGGGCGTCATGGAAATGAGCCATCGCAGCAAAGAGTTTGTGTCCATTTACGAGGCAGCCGAAAGCCATTTCAGGGAGCTGCTCGCCATACCGCCTGACTTCAGTATCCTATTCATGCAGGGAGGCGGCATTGCGCAGAACGCGATCGTCCCGCTCAATTTGTCTGGTGGCAAGCTTGCTGATTATGTTGTCACCGGAAACTGGAGCGACCGCTCACAAAAAGAAGCGCGCAAGTTCTGTCCAGTCAACATTGCGGCCAGCAACGCGAGCGATGGCCATACCCAGCTACCTGCCCCGGCCAGCTGGAAAATTCATGCCGACGCCAGTTATGTGCATGTCTGCAGCAACGAAACGGTCCACGGCATCGAGATGCATCAGTTGCCTGATCTGAAGGCCTTGGGCAGTTATGCACCGCTGGTGATGGACTTCTCTTCGCACATGGCATCACGCACGGTGGACTGGTCACTAGTCGGGCTGGCTTACGGTGGCGCCCAGAAAAATGTTGGCCCAGCCGGATTGACCCTAGTCGTGGTTCGCAACGATTTGATGGGCCGCGCCTTGCCGCATTGCCCGACCGGGTTTGATTACAAGGTTGCAGCAGACCACCACTCGATGTACAACACGCCGCCGACGTATGCGATTTACATGGCAGGCTTGACGTTCAAGTGGCTCAAAAAGCAGGGGGGCATTGAAGCCATCGAGCAACGCAACATAGCCAAAGCCAAATTGCTCTATGACTTCATCGATGGATCCACCCTGTATGTCAATCGGGTTGCTAAAAGCTGTCGGTCTCGCATGAACGTTCCCTTTTTTTTGCATCAGGACGCACTGAACGACAAGTTTCTTGCAGGCGCCAGCGAGAGAAAATTGCTCCAGCTCAAGGGCTACAAAACCCTGGGCGGTATGCGCGCGAGCCTGTATAACGCCATGCCCCTTGCCGGGGTAGAAGCCCTGGTCGACTACATGCGAGAATTCGAACAAAAAAATGCCTGAAGCAATTTTGAAATCTCCTTGGCTGCCTACCTGAAATATGACCATTAATCTTGCTGATTTGCGCCTGCAGATCGATGCCATAGATCAGGAGCTGCTGGCCTTGCTGAACCGTCGGGCGCGGGTTGCGGAGCAGGTAGGGGAGGTCAAAAAAAAGGAGGGTACGCCATTTTTCAGGCCTGACCGTGTTGCCAGGGTGATCGAGCAAATTCAGCAGGCCAACCCGGGGCCCCTGAAAAACGGCCATGTCGAGGCAATATGGCGGGAAATCATGTCGGCCTGTCTGGCCCTTGAATCGACGGTTCGGGTGGCTTATTTGGGGCCCGCAGGGACCTTTAGCGAACAGGCCGCGCTGCAGTTTTTTGGCACCAGTATTGAGCATGTGGCCTGTGCAAGCATTGATGAAGTCTTCCGTTCCACGGCAGCCGGCGGCGCAGATTATGGCGTGGTGCCGGTTGAAAACTCCACAGAAGGAGTGGTTTC
>JANOLL010000061.1:0-3776 GCA_031419775.1 Polaromonas sp.
AGGCCATGACTATTCTCACTCTCGACGCCCTGCGCGCGCTCTATGGCCCCGCCCACCAGCGGTCGGTAAAAAAGGAGCTAACTCAACTCGACGTGCACTGCCTGCGATTTATTGCGCTGTCTCCGTTCGTGGTCATTGCCAGTGCCGGCATTGATAGTGCGCAAGACGCTTCGCCTCGCGGTGGCGCGCCGGGTTTTGTGAAAGCGCTGGGAAGCAGCAGCTTGCTGATACCCGACTCGCCAGGCAATAATCGGCTGGACACGCTGGAGAACATTTTGCAGACCGGTCACATTGGGCTGCTGTTTCTGGTGCCGGGCGTGGATGAAAGCCTGCGCGTCAACGGCCGGGCGACGCTGTCGAACGATGAGGCCGACGTAGAGCGATGCGCCGAGCCAAAAAGAAAGCCCAAACTGGTGATCAAAGTGACAGTAGAGGCTGCCTACCTGCACTGCGCCAAGGCGTTGATGCGCTCGGCGCTGTGGGACCCGGCACGGCACATTTCGCGCGCCAGCCTGCCGACCATGGGCGAGATGCTGAAAGACCATATTGGCGGCGACCTTCCGGCGGAAACCCAGGCCGAGATGCTGGCCCGCTATGCGAAGGATTTGTAGAGGAATCGAGACATTAGGAGCAGACGCCCATTGCCCCCAGCGCAACTAGCCAATCAATGCCCGATAAGCCACCCGCGTGTCGTCCCCTATCGCCGCCAGCACTTGCGCATAAGTCGTCTTGTGCCGCGCCATCAAACGGGCACTCGCCACAGCCTTGGAGTTGCAAAACCAGTGGCAGGTGTGCTGCATCAAAAAAAGCTCGGCTGACAGCGTAAAAGCCTTGTCTCTTGGTGTGCGCTTCAAGGCATTGCCAGCGGCCTGTTCGAGGCCATTTGCGTGAATGGCAAATGCTTTGCGCAGGTCAAATGTGGCTTGGGGAAAAAGCGTCGTCGCGTAGGGAATAGCCAGCGCCAGTTTGCTCACACGGGTTTCCACCGCCTCCAGCTTTGAAAAATCGGCACGGAACTTGTTGAACTGCTCGCACAGCTGGGTTTCGGTCGCGTCGAGGTAACGCCAGACCTGGTCGCGGCGCTCCAGATCGGTCTCGCCCAATGCACGCAGGTAGCCCTCGGCCAAGGTCTCCATCAATTTTTCAATCTGATAGCGGCCCAGGTGACGCGCCAGCAAGCCAATGCGTTGGCGTTGTTCACGCTTCTTGAGCATGACGGTACCGATAGCAAACAGCAGCAAAAGCGGAAGAATTTCCATCGCGATGTTCAAACTTTTATGCTATTTATTTTATAGCATGTTGCGCAAATACTAAAAGGGCTAGAAGGCTAAAATGATAACGAAGTAAAGCTTGAGGGGCGGCTGACGTCAAGCCCCCCGTCCAGTCAGCCCTTACCGCGACATTACCAAGGACCTCGTGAAATTTTCCACTGTGACCCATCTTGTAAAGCCCTTTATCACCGCATTGGCCCTGGTGTTGAGCGCCTGTTCACCGCAGGAATCCACTGACAAGGCCCCCACTGCGACTCAGCCCGCTCTGCCCTATGAAGCGGTGGCGTCGCAAGGCAAGGGCTTTACCGTAGGTCCCATGATGGGCGCCAACCCCGTCTATGTGCTGTTCGATCCCCAATGCCCGCATTGCGGCCACTTGTGGGAAGCATCGGTGCCGCTGCAAAGCAAGGTCAAGTTTGTCTGGATTCCGGTGGCCTTTCTCAACGCCAAGAGTGGGCCACAAGGCGCAGCCCTGCTGTCGGCACCCAACCCGGCAGAACTGATGGCTGAGCACGAAAAGTCCTTGCTGGCGGGCAACGGCGGCATTTCGGCCATCACCGGTGCATCGATGGACATCAATCGGGCCATCAAAAAGAACACCCAGTTGTTCCATAGCATGGCGATTGAATCGGTGCCCTACATCGTGGCCAAAAATAGCCGCACCGGCCAGGTTGTCACCCACGCAGGCGCCATGGACAGCCCCACACTGGCAGCGTTTTTGGGAATCAACTAGCCCTGCCCCGGCAGGCCCAAACAGCCACACCATTACCTCGCACCCCATGCAAGCTCATCGATTCATTCACACCGCCCTGTCGTTCCTGCTGATCAGCGCAGCCCTCAGCCAGCCCCTCGCTGCGTTCGCCCAACTGGGTGAAGAAGTCCCGTTCATCACCTCCCCCGACAATGTGACGCTGGAGATGCTGAGCATGGCTGGCGTGAAGCGTGGCGACCATGTGATTGACCTGGGCTCTGGCGACGGACGCATCGTGATCCTGGCGGCCAAGCGCTTTGAGGCGACCGGCCTGGGGGTAGAAATCGACCCCACGCTGGTCGAGCAAAGCAAGGTCAACGCGCGCAAGGCAGGGGTAGCCGACAAGGTGGAGTTTAGAGAGCAGGACCTGTTCAAGACCGATCTGGCACCGGCGACTGTGGTCACCCTGTATTTGCTTCAAGAGGTAAACCTGCAGCTGCGCCCTGCCATCCTGGCGCTTAAGCCGGGCACACGAATTGTTTCGCACGATTGGGACATGGGCGACTGGAAACCCGACCGCACAACGGTTTTGCCTGTGCCCAACAAGGCGGTTGGCCTTGAGAAGTCAAGCCGGGTTCACCTGTGGACGGTCCCTGCGCGGGTGGAAGGCCTTTGGTGTGCGGCTGGCCTGCTGCGCGGTGCGAGCATTCGCCTGAAGCAGAACTACCAGACTTTTGAGGGCACGCTGGCGTGGCGCGACCGCACGCGAGCCTTGTCGGGCCAGATTCAGGGCACCGAAGTACGCACTCCCGCAGGCAGCAGCGGCGAGCTAGTTCTGCAGGCTAACGACGACGTGTTGCGCATCACGTCTGCACAGGGCAACCTGGCACTGGCTCAAGGCATGAGCTTCCGGCGCACCGAAGGTGCGGTCTGCGGCTAAAAAGTATGGCGATTCTGGCAGCACAGATCGGGCTCATCGGGCAAATAGCCGCCCTTGGCTGACAGACGCGCGCCGCATCCATGGCTTTAATCGGGTTAGGCGGTGCACGCCCTGTGCCGATTCACCCATCAGGAGTATTGCCATGTCCCAATTTGCCAAGATCACCGGCTGCGTCACTTACACGCCAGGTGACGGCGCACCGATTGAAATCCCGAAAGTGCGCGTCGAAGTCGATCTGGCGCCAGACAGTGCAACCCTGAGCTGGGAGGAGGCCAATGGTGTGGCTGGTGTGACAGCCATTCCGCGCACCCAGTTTGACGACTACATGCGGGACGGCAAGATTGCCTGGATTGAAGAAAAGCGAACCGGGTAGCTTTTGCGCTTGCCGCGCCAGGTGACGCTTGCAGCCTGGGCGCTAAGTTCAGGCATAGGCAGCCTAGGTGCCGCCAGCTGCGGGCACAGTCGTCGAGTCGTCCTCGTCGTCGGTGTCGCTAGGCTTGATCCGGGGCTTTTGACCGGGCTGCGGCACATGCTCGGAGTCGGGCGTAATGTCTTCGCCACGTTTCTTTTTTTCCTGCTGCACTTTTTTGTCGTGCGCGACGTTGCGGGGATCGGTCATATGGGTCCTTAATGAAAAGTCATTGCTTGGACATGCCAGCCGCGCCCCCCATCGGAAGGTGAGGATTGCGACTTACGCGAAAAATGAGTGTGCTCACAAGGCGGTGGGCAGGCCGTAAGGTTTGGCGCTGCCAGCAAGTAGGCAAGTGGGGAGTTAACCCCATAGCCATCCGGTCAGCGGCGGCGAGTCACCAGGGAGTAAATCACCAGCAAGATCACCGCACCCACCACAGATGCCAGGAAGCCAGCCGTTTGG
>JANOLL010000062.1:0-1864 GCA_031419775.1 Polaromonas sp.
GCTCTTATGACGAATGGCATTTAATCTTTGGTGACCTACTGCACCGGAGCTTGCTATGACACTTAATCGACGCCATTGCCTAAGCCTGACGGCAGCCTTGCTAGCCCCGTCAACTGGCAGCTTTGCGCAGGGCTGGCCGAACCGTCCGGTGCGTCTGATAGTGCCCTACGCACCGGGCGGACCGACCGATATCCTGGCCCGACTGTTGGCGCCCGCTCTCGGAGATCGGCTGGCGCAGCCCGTACTCGTTGAGAATGTGCCGGGCGCTGGCGGCAACATCGGCATGTCACAGGGCGCAAAGGTATTGCCAGACGGCCACACCATCACAGTTGTAGCTCCCAACATCGTCATCAACCCTTCGCTCTACGCCAAGGTCGGCTACGATCCTTACGCCGACTTTGCACCGGTGACGGTTGCAGTCCGCACAGCCGTGGTGGTGAGCGTGCACCCCTCATTGCCTGCCGCCACCTTGCAAGAACTCATTGCTTTGGTCAAAACGCAACCGGGACGCCACAGCTATGCCTCCCCAGGCAGCGGCACTCCGCCGCATCTCGTGGCTGAGCAGCTGCGCCTTGGCCTGGGGCTCGACTTGGTGCATATTCCTTACAGTAGTGCCGGCCAGGCGGTGACTGCCGCGCTGAGCAGCCAGGTACCTATCGTGTTCAGCAGCATCCCACCAGCGCTCCCGCACATCATGGCGGGCAAGCTACGCGCGCTGGCAGTCACTGGGGCGACGCGCTTCAGCGAATTGGCAAACACGCCCACCATGGAAGAAGCGGGCCACGGTAGCGTTGATGGGGAAGGCTGGTTCGGTTTCGTGGTGCCAGCGGCCACTCCCAAAGTCACCGTCGCGATACTTTATCGCGCGTTGGCAGAGGCTATGGACACCCCAGCAGTGCGAGCTCGGCTACCCGGACTGGGCTTTGAGGCTGTGATGAGTACACCTGAGGCAAGTGCGGTGCGCCTAAGATCCGAAGGAGAAAAATGGACCCGCCTCATCCGCACCGCTGGGATTAAGGCCGAGTGAGCCGACATGCCATTTGGCGAATTGCCATCGTGCACCATGGATCGGCGTCCAGTCCGACTTTGGCGCATCTGCGGCAAGCATTTCGTCGGCACGGCCTAATTGAGGGTAGAAACTGTATTGTCGACGCTGCGGGTGTAGAGGGCCAATGGACGCTACTTTCAGAGGTGATCAATCAACTGCTGCACCGCGGGCCAGATGTGCTGGTTGCCATTGGTGGCGTCGCCGCGCTGGCGGCTCAGCGTGCCACCAAAAGCGTTCCGATACTTCACGCGATTGTGCTGAAGCCATCAGATATTGGCCTCGTTGGGCCCAATGTCAGCGGTGTGACCACCTTCGACCCAGACCAAGCGGCGCGACATTTGCGGCTGCTCCAGCAATTGCTGCCCGGCATGCGAAAAATGGCCTGCCTGACGGACGCTGATGCGCCGAAGGGTCAGGACGGTGGTAACCCACTGGAATCGCAATTTCGGAACGCAGCCACAGCTCAGGGTATTGAATTGATCAGCGTAGCGATGCCGGTGTCTGACACTCATCTCAGGGAAATCATCAGATCAATGGAGGCAGCCCATGTCCACGCATTGGTGGCGCTCGAGGTCCCTGCCGTTTTATCGCGCTTGGGCACAATTGCTTGTCTGGCAGAACGTCATCGCTTGCCGATGCTGTCTCCGTATGGCTGGCCTGACTGCGGCGTGGTCGTGCAGGGGGGCGCGCTGCACGACGCTATGGACCCGCTTGCTGGGGCAGTCACCGCATTACTCAGCGGCGTTGCCATGGCCGATCTGCCACTGCGCACGGTTCGCCATCAGCGCCTCGTCATTGATAAGAACCGCGCGCGAC
>JANOLL010000063.1:0-2100 GCA_031419775.1 Polaromonas sp.
TTCCTCCTGCGCCTGCATGGCGAACATGGTGAGCTCTGCAATCGACACGGCAAAAGCCACCGATGAGTTTTTCAGCAGATTCATCGACTCACTGGTCAGCGGCGGAATGATGATGCGCAGCGCCATAGGCCAAATCACATAACGGTAGGTCTGCGCCGTGGTGAACCCCATCGCCATGCCCGCATAACGCTGGCCGCGCGGTAAGGCCTGAATACCCGCCCTGACCTGCTCGGCAATCCGGGCCGATGTGAAAAACCCAAGCGCGAACACCACCAGAATAAAACTGGGCAGGTCTTTCATGGCAGGGAAAACCTTGGGCACCACGAAATACCAGATGAAGATCTGCACCAGTAGCGGGATGTTGCGAAACAGTTCAACCCAGGCATTCGCCAAACGGCTCAGCAAAGGGCTGTCGGGCAGGGTGCGCAGGGTGCCCACCAGGGCACCCACCACCATCGCGACTACCCAGGAAGCACCAGCCACAGACAGCGTCCAGCCCCACGCATCGAACATCCACTGCAGGTAAGTCCGACCGCTGCCGTCGTCGTTTAAAAAAACTTTCCAGTCCCAGGTCATCGCGGCTCCGGCTAGGGTTGGTAGAGAGTATGGCCCGCGCTGAAGTCGGGCTGCCCAAAAAACAAACCCCGCCAGATGCCTTCTGTAGCGGGGTTTACGCGTTCACGGTCCAGTAAAGGCCGCCATTATTTCTTCGCGTAGTCTTCCATCGGCTTGTCGTTGGGGTTGGCCCAGGCAGCCTTGGTGCTTTCGCTCACCGCATAACCGACTTTGGTGTTTTTTGGCGGAATCGGCTGCTGGAACCATTTGTCCCACAGCTTGGCGATTTCGCCAGACTTCATCAACTCCTTCACGGTGTCATCACCGATTTTTTTCAGGGCGGCATCATCTTTTCGAATCATGATGGCAATGGGCTCCACGCTCAACACTTCACCGACCAGTTTGAAGTCAGCCGGATTCTTGGCGGTGGCGATATTGCCCGCCAGAATAGCGCCGTCCATCACAAACGCTTCGGCACGGCCCGATTCCAGCAGCAGGAAGCTGTCAGAGTGGTCCTTGCCAAATACTTCCTTGAAGTCGATGCCGCTGGCCCGCTCGTTTTTGCGCAGCGTCTGAACCGAGGTGGTACCGGTAGTGGTGGCCACGTTCTTGCCATTGAGCTGGGCAATCGAATTGATACCCGAGTTGGCTTTGACGGCGATACGCACCTCTTCAACAAAAGTGGTGGGCAGAAAAGCCACGTCTTTCTGGCGGGTGGCATTGTTGGTGGTGGACCCGCATTCAATGTCCACCGTGCCGTTTTGAACCAGCGGAATGCGGTTCTGCGAGGTCACCGGCTGGTATTTGACTTCCAGCTTGCGGCCAACCGCTTTTTCGAGGTTGGCAATCACGCGGTTGCAAATTTCAATGTGGTAGCCGGTGTACTTGCCGTCGCCCAGGGTGTAAGACAGTGCCCCCGACGAGTCACGCACGCCCATGGTGACCACACCCGAGGCCTTGACCTTGGCCACCGTGTCGGTCGCTTGCGAATAGGAAGAGCCTGCTGACAGCAACGCAAGGGTGAGGGTGGCGAGTTTGAGTTTCATGCTTTCTCCTGGTTAAACGATAGCGATACGATAACGATGGTGATCAAATACAGCCGGCAATAACCATTTTAAGAGGTCACCCCGATGCCTGCCCCGAGGTTTACCCGCGCCTGACGGACTGGCCGGCGCACCTGGCTACAAACCCGACTTGGGCTGGAGATAGGACCACAGGGCCTGGGCGTGACTTTTGGCCGTCACGCTGGATATCGGGCGTTCGCGGTACAAGCGGATATCCATGGTCATCGCCAGCTGGTCACCAGCGCTCACCAATTTTTTGGCGCGCAGTTCTTTTTTAACCGCGCTGTGCGGCAAAAACGCGATGCCGTGGCCTTCCAGCGCCATCGCTTTCAGCCCTTCCGCCATGTCGGTTTCATAGACCCGATCGAGATGGATCGGTGTGCTGGACTGTTTCAGGATCAAATCCACTATCCGGCCCAGGTAGGCACCGGGCGCATAGCCCAGATAGGGCAAAGGGTGGGTCGGGCGGCCCGGCAGGCGG